>CAZGGF010000329.1:0-3614 GCA_964524715.1 uncultured Verrucomicrobiota bacterium
ATCGCCACGGACTGCGTGTTGGGTTGGCCGAGAACGGCCATTGGCGCGGGGCCGAGCACGCCGGCGCTGATGTCATAGACCAGCACGCGGTTGTTGGCGGAGTCGCAGAGGAAAATTCGATCGTGGGAGAGGTCAAGAGCCATCGGTCCGCCGGAAAAACTGTCCACGCCCGGCGGTGGGTTGGCGGGACCGAACGCACATACAGTGCCCGACCCGGCGAGCGCGGCCACCAACACCCAGATGAAAAGATGGCGTTTCAAGTCGACGATTTCCAACCGTGCGCAGTGTAGGCATCGACCCGGCGGTGGTCAAGCGCGCGCGGACATGTGAAATGGAATTCCAAGGATGCGTTCATTTCGTCTTCTTCGCCTGTTCGATGGCGAAGCGGAGGACGGAGTGCAACAGCATGGGCGAGTTGTCAGGATCCAACTGCAAACCGCTCCAGATATATAGCAGTCTGCCGCCGGCGAGGTCACCCTTGATCCACTCGATGGAGGCGGCGGCGTCGCCCTGGTCATTGCTGCGTTCATCGCTCACAGCATAGAGCGGGAGGTAACGCACAAGATGACGATCCATCTCCTCGTCGGTGATGGCGCGCAACCGCAAATCGCCCTGGGTGGGAAACACAAGCTGCCACGGCGCATGGGGCAGCACGCGCTGCGAGACGATATGGTCGAAACGGAACGTGTGTCCTGACGGCGGTTTCTCAAACACATTCTTCAGCGGCACGCCGAGATGCGGCAGCAACGGCCGGGCCGTGCTGGCTTCCTCATGTTTCGGATCGCGGAGATCCTCGCCATAGTAGAATGGGAATGGTTCATGGCAAAGGCAGACCATCAGGCCGCCGCTTTTCAGGTAGTTCACCAGCGCAGCGCGACCATCACCGTCGGCGCGGACGCTGAACGGATAACGCTCGCCTCCGAGGTTGAGCGCCACGGGGTAACGGCTGGCGTCGAGCCGGCCGGGCTCCACCATCTGTTGAGGCGTGAGCGCGTCGGCCTTGGCCAACAGACCGGAGCGGGAGGCGAGACGGTATGCCGGCCCGCTCGGATTCGTCGGCAACAGGGCGATACGGCCCGCCGGCAACTTCGCCACCTCAGTGCGCAGTGAATCCATCTCGGCCTGCGCTTTTAACTCCACGCGCCACGCCTCGATGCCGGCGTTGATAGCGGCAGTGGCCGTGGACAGCGTTTTAGTGTCACCGCAATGCAACGTCGCGGCGAACAGGAGCGCGTTGCGAACCGAAATGCGGTCGACGGATCGCAACGGCGGGATGTTCATGGAAGCAAGCAACAGGCGTTGCTTGAAGATCGGCGGCCACGACTGCCAAGCCAGCGCGGGCTCGGCATTGACGATCGTGGTGGTGCCATTGTCCATCGTGAGGCTGAACCAGGCGTCCTTTTGCGTTGCCGCATACGCCAGGAAAAGTGTCGCCGGTCCCTCGATGGCCCGGCGGAATTTGATGGGCGCCCGGCGCGCGATCCTGCCGTCGGTGGTGTTTGGCGGTGTCAGCCAGAAAGGCACTCCATATGCCCATCGAATGCCGGCCGGCAAGCCCACCCACGAATCAAGTTTCATCCAATCCGATTCCAACTTCGTGTCATACTCCAGCGGCAGCAGTTCAAAATCGCCGGTGTCGCCGCTGACCGGGCCAAGTTTAAGCAAAATATCCTGGTCTTTCTCGCGGCCCGTTTCCACGAAGGGCTCCTGTTCAAGCAGACGTGTAATAGCCAGCGGTGGCGCATCGGCCCTCGGCTCGCCGATGACGACCCTGTCGCCGTCGCGAAGACCGCGGATGTAAAGTGACGCAGGCGCTTGTGGTGGCCGGCGCACATCGCCATCCAACCGGGCACTGCCGCGCTGAACAACGACCTGTTTGCCGGAGAGATTTACCTGCGGATAGCTCAGCGCGAGATCGAACGGGGTCTTGAGATCGCAGACGATGCGGAACGAGAAATCGCCGGCACCCGCATTACTCGTGCTGGCGCTGCGGTATTCCGTTACATCAAATCGATCCCCCGTTTTCACGCACGACAGCACGGCGCGATCGCCGCAGACGACGCGCGCGACGGCGTTGCTGATTGGCCAGGCGTAGAGAATGTCGTTGGCCCAGCCGAAATCGTATCGGATGCCGACGCCCGGCCCGCAACCGGGGTAAATGCCCCAGCCTTCGGTGAACGCATTGCGGTCGTAGTCGGCCAGCGACGGTTTTTCCATGTCACGATAGAGCCGGTTCCAGCGGTCGAGCGCTCCGCGCAGCATGTAGCCAAGGCGCGCGTCGCCGCTGTGCACATAAACCTGCGCCAGCACGTCGAGGAACCAAGCGACTTCGTTGGCGCACGGCGCGCCGGCCCAGTTCTGGCCGCTATTGGGTTCCATCAGGAACGTGGGGTCGCCATTGTTGGTCAGGTCGCTGTCGGCAGTCCACGCAGCGAGATAGCGGTAGGCGATGGAGACGGCCAGGTCGAGCGCAGCCCGTGCCCGTTCGGCGCGCTCCGGTGTGTTGCGAAATGTGAAATGATAGTCGAGCAAGAACACCGCCGGCAGTGTCGCGCCAATGGCAAACGGACTGGCCGGCACGTCGGCAAACTCGTTGCGCGACCAGACGAAGTGCTTCGCCCAGTTGAAGACGCCATCAATGAACGGCAGAATCTTCGCCGCATCGTCGGGGTTCGTGGTGTGTTCGTGCCGCCATACGTCCACCATCGCAATGCCGGCGGCAAACCCGTTGGCGTTGTGCAGCGTGCGCACCGGTTCTCCGCCCCACTTGTCGTTCCAGCGTCCTTCGATCGGTTTCTCCCAGAAGACACAGCGTTCGCCACCAGCCTCGAACGTTTTCGCGTTCGCCATCAGATAATCGAGGTCCTGCTTCAGCGCTGCGAGCGCCTTCGCATCGTAGTGCGAGTAAGCGGCCTCCACCGGCGACTCGGCGTACCAGTTCCAACCGCCGATCTCGACCGTGCCGGCAACCTCATACGTGCCGTCCTTCTCATGGCGTGTCAGCAATTTGGGCGGCGGCAGCGCCGGCCAATCATTCAGGCGCGTCGCACCGGGCATGTAACCGACGTTGGGCGTGTGCGGCACGCGGGGTGCGTTTTTCGCGTAGCGTTCCTGGAAGAACGCATGCAGGCTGCGGTTTGGGTCCGACGTGGCCGGCAGATCGAGACTCCAGAACAAATCCGCGCGCGAGGCTATATGGTAGCCGCGCTCTGGATAAAGGAGTTTTCGATAACTGCTCGTGTCGTGCGGACAACACAGCGCGACAAACTGCCCGTTGTTGCCCTGCTTCCAGCAGTAGGCCGTGCTCACGTCGCGCTCCGAATTATCCGTCACCCGCGCGCCTTGGAATACGAGGGCGGCATAGTGCTTGGCAGTGGTCGCCCACAGTCCGATCGCCGGCATCGGCGAACCGCCGAACGCACACACGTAGCTCCAATTCCGCGAAAATGCACTCGCGACCGACCCGCCGTAGGCCACATCCTTCTGAAGGACAAACGGGTCACTCTTCGGCGTCGCCATCAGCCAGCCGCGCTGGTGCCATACTTCCGCCTCAGGCATCGTGATCGTTAGAAAATGAAAAGGGGTTGGCCCGCCGAAGAACCGTTCCCACTCCT
>CAZGGF010000330.1:0-6842 GCA_964524715.1 uncultured Verrucomicrobiota bacterium
GAGAATCCGGCAGCCCGGCGATTTGCCTTCTCGGTCGTTCTATCCAGCAAGGGCGCGATGCTCGAAGCCCTGTCGCAACGTCAAGCCGATGTGTTGGGAAGTACCGCTCCTGAGTTGAAGCCACTTCTTGCTGAATGGCAAACGGTTGGCGCACAACTATCCAAGGCAATCATGGCAACTCCGCCGCCGGGCCAACTGACAAACCATCTGGCCCGAATTGCCGAGCTTGAGAAAAGCAAAGAAGCCGCCGAGCAATCTTTAGCGCGGGCATCGGCTCGTTTCGCCAACGACCGCCAAGCGTCTCGTGTCGCGCCGAGCGACGTGGCTCGTGTTCTTGCTTCCGGCTCGGCGCTTGTGGAGTTCGCCAAGTACCGGTCGTTCCGCTTCAGCGCAACAGGCAAAGAGGAAAAGTGGGGAGACTGGAATTATGTGGCGCTGGTGTTGCGCGGCGGCGGAAGCAACGCGGAACCGGACGTTGCTCTGGTGCGGCTCGGCTCCGCTGATAAGGTCGAAGCAGCAGTGAGAAAGTGGCGCAAGGCGTCTGCGCCGGATGAACAAGGCCGGCGATCTGACAAAGCTGCGCTCGATGCGGCGTCGCAAGAACTCGCGGCACTCGTTTGGAATCCCATCGTTCCCGCGCTGGCCGGCTGCCGGAAGCTTTATCTCTCGCCTGACGGTGAACTGGCCTTCGTTTCCTTCGCGGCGTTACCGGGAACCAAGCCAGACAGCTTCGTGATTGATGACTACGACATTAGCTACGTGGCCACCGGTCGCGATCTGGTGCGGCAAGGCGGCGGGCAAGACAGCGCATCGTTGCTGGTGGGTGCGCCGGATTTCGGAGAGCAGCAGGGGACAACCACGAAACTCGCGAAAGACACGAAACCGGAAGCTGAGTTGCTGGCGATGCGGTCGGGCATTTCAGATTTGCGCTCGTTCACGGCGCTGAGTTTTGCCCCGTTGCCCGGCACACGCTCCGAGGTTGAAAACGTGGCGCGGCTGTTGCAGCAAAGGGATACGCTTCGACGGTCGGAGACCGTCGCTACAGTTCCGGTCGTGCTGACAGGCACGAAAGCGGACGAGGCTACCGTGAAAGCGGCAAAACATCCCGGCATCCTGCATCTGGCAACACACGGTTTCTTCCTGCCGGATAGCGGCTTGAATGACGTGATGAGCGGCAACGACCGCTTCCAGTCGCAACCAAGCCGTGAAATGGCCAACGCTACGGCGGGCAAACTCTGGCGGCAAATGAAGCTCAAGAATCCGATGCATCGCTCCGGTATCGCATTGGCCGGGGCGAATAACACGATTCGCGGTCGCCGCGAGGCTGGCGGCAACGATGGCATCCTCACCGCCGAAGAAGTTGCCGGGATGGACTTGTGGGGAACCAAGATGGTTGTGATCTCGGCTTGCGAGTCCGGCTTGGGCGAAGCGAAAGGCGGCGAAGGCGTGTTCGGCTTGCGGCGGGCGTTCACGATGGCCGGCGCGCAAAGTCTCGTTATGACCTTGTGGGCGGTTTCCGACGAAGCCACGCGCGAGTTGATGGAATCACTCTACCGCCACTTGCCGGAGCAGCGAACCCCGCAACGCGCCCTGCTCGCCGCGCAACGTGAATGGATTGCCAAGAAACGCGCCGCCGGTCTTTACCCGCATCCAGTCCACTGGGCCGGCTTCGTCGCCAGCGGCATCGGCATGGCTTTGGAAAAATAAGTCGGAGGATAAACTGTATGAAACTGCATTGGTTGAATTGGAAACGAAGCATTCTTGTTTTGGGACGTATATACAAAGCCTCCACATAGCGCACGATATGAACGATTCGATCTTGTTTACAGTTGCTATCGCTTTGATCGGCATTCTCGCGGCTCATCGCCTCGCCTTGCGGCGAGAAAGAAATGTCCGCAAACAGAAATTTCGAGCCTTCCTCGTTGAGTGGCACTCGGCTGTTTCCAAATGGCCCGAGTATTGGGCAGAAAAAGACCAGTCGTTTGAGGCCGTCTATAGACCCAAACTCGCCGCGTTTTGCGCCGCAAAAGAAAACGTGCGTAACGACTTCAAAGACAAAGTTGAATTTGACCGGCTGGCAAACAGGCTCGGAAGCTTGACCAACACCGAGTGGAGATATAGCCAAAGCAACCTGAATAAAGCGCAAAAAGATGTGATTCTGAAGGCGATGGACGACCTTTTGAACTTTATCAAGTAGTCGAGAAGTCTAAGCCGCGAGCAATCAGGCAGGTTCATCAGGCGCGTTCCGATGACGGGGGCGTAAGGTGGTCGACTTGTGTCGGGGTGGAGGCTGGAGACGCCAAGGAAGCCGGCAGGGATGCCGGCGCTACTTTTGCCGTCGGTAGCGGTAGTAGGCGGCGCAGGCGCCTTCGTTGGAAACCATCGTCGCGCCGAGCGGATGCTCCGGGGTGCAGCGGGTGCCGAACGCGGGGCATTCGTGTGGTTTCTTAATGCCCTGGAGGACGAGACCGCTGATGCACTCGGCGGGTTCCTCCACGCGTTGATCCGCGACGCCGAAGCGGTGTTCGGCGTCAAACGCAGTGTAGTCACCGCGCAGGCCGAGACCGCTTTGGGGAATCTCGCCGATGCCGCGCCATTTACGAGGGACGACGCCGAAGACCTCGCCGATGATCTGCTGGGCGGGCTGGTTGCCCTCGCGGCGGACGGAGCGGGCGTATTGGTTCTCAACCTCGACACGCCCCTGTTCGAGTTGGCGCACGCACATGGCGATCCCCTGAAGGATGTCGAGCGGCTCAAAACCGGTCACGACGATGGGGCAACGGTATTTGGCGGCGATCGGCTCGTATTCCGTGTATCCCATCACAGTGCAAACGTGGCCGGCAGCTAGGAAGCCCTGGACGCGATTATTCGGCGAGGAGAGGACCGCCTCCATCGCCGGCGGTACGAGTACGTGGGAGACAAGGACCGAGAAGTTGGTGATGCCTCGCTGGCGGGCCTGATAGACCGCCATGGCGTTGGCCGGGGCGGTGGTTTCAAAGCCGACGGCGAAGAACACCACCTGCCGCGCCGGGTTTTCGCGCGCAATCTTCAGCGCGTCGAGCGGCGAATAGACGATCCGCACGTCGCCGCCGCCGGCTTTCACCGATAGCAAATCCTTTTCCGTGCCCGGCACGCGAAGCATGTCGCCGAAGGAACAAAAGATGACTTCGGGCCGCGAGGCGATGGCGATGGCTTTGTTGATCAGTTCGACCGGCGTGACGCAGACCGGGCAGCCGGGTCCGTGGACAAGCGTGATTTCCTTCGGCAACAGCTCGTCCACACCGAACTTGACGATGGCGTGAGTCTGGCCGCCGCAGACTTCCATGATCGTCCACGGGCGCGTGGTCATGCGGCGGATGAGCCGCGCGTAACGTTGCGCACCCTTGGCATCACGGTATTCGTCGAGAAACTTCATAATCGTTTGCGTACCATAACAGCGCAGCGGAACTCTTGCGAGTTGCACTTCCAGTGTCGCCGGGCCTTTTCCACCTTGACCGGCCCGGTGGAATGCTTAGCCTGTCCTCCCGTCGTCCGAACAACAAACGAAAGCGCCACTATGAATTCCCCCTCATTCCCAACCGAATTGTCATCCACCCCGTTCCGCAAACCGCTGTTCGCAATCTCCCATGCGAAGATGTGGATGGCCGGGATGGCGGTTTGTGTTGTTTTGGGGCTGGGGACCGGCCCGCGCGTGCTTGCCCAGGCGCAGGAGAACATCGCGGATGGCATCCTGCCCGGCGGCAACCTCCTATGCTGCGAGACGTACAGCCTGCGCGATCTCTTCAAGGAACAGAAGCCCGATCCCAAGAAGCCGTGGATCGGGAAGTACCCGCAGCTTACCATTTACACTTTCCCCGCCTTCATGAAGGAGCTGGGCATCAAGGGCATCTCCATCAACGAGAATTACATGGGGTCTCTCGAGACGGACAATCTCGACAAGATCAAGGAAGCGTGCCGCGCAGCCGACCGCGTCATCGTGGCGTTCGTCACCGGTGGACCGATGGCGCTGGCCGACAAAGAGAAACGGTTGGAAGGTCTCAAGGAGCTTGAGAAGAAAATGCGCGTTGCCAAATACCTGGGCGCGTCGGTCGTTCGCATCAACCTGGGCGGGCCCGGCAAGGGAATCGCCGACGAGGTGGGTGTGCAGAACTGCATCGACTCCTTCAAGCGGTTGCTGCCTCTCGCGAAAGAACTGAACCTCAAGATGTCCATTGAGAACCACGGCGGCGTGTCCAAGACCGCCGAGCAGATCCTGACGATCATCAAGGGCTCCGATCCGGAGTGGGTGGGTTCCTGCCTGGACTTCATGAACTGGCCGCACAAGCCGGACGACATCCACATTCTTTACGCGTCCTGCGAAGCCCTCGCGCCCCATGCCTACCACACACACGCCAAGTGCCTGACGTTCAAGGACGATGGCGAGGAGGCAACGGTGGATTACGCGAAGCTCCTGGGTTACCTCAAGGCTGTGAAATACAAGCGTGCGATTTCGATGGAGTTTGAAGGACCGGGCGATCCCGTCGAGGGCGTCAAGAAATCGCGCGCCCTGATCATCAAATACTGGAAGTAAAATGGAACGCGCGGCCGGAAGCAGGCCGCGCGCCTGTGTTTCTCCTTCGGCAGCACGAAGAAGGATTCCCATAGGCCAAACGAACACGAGTTTCTTCCTGACGAAAAGAGAACCATGAATAAGAACCCAGCCACCCCAATGACCCGCCGCCAGTTCATCCGGACCACCGCCGTCGCGACCGCGTTTACCATCGTGCCCCGCCACGTCCTTGGAGGCCCGAAATTCGTCGCGCCCAGCGACAAAGTGAACATCGCCATCATCGGCGCCGGCGGACAGGCTCGGTCCAACATCAAGAACCTGTTCAACGAGCCCGATGCGCAGATCATGGCCATTTGCGATGTGGCGGAGACGACCGACCTTCGTCCGTTTTACTACGGAGGTTTTGGCGGCCGCTCGGCCACGAAAGACCTCGTGGAAAAGCATTACTCGAAGAAGACGCCCAACTACAAATGCGCCGTGTATGAGGACTACCGCGTGATGTTGGAAAAGGAGAAGTCCATCGACGCGATTCTCTGCGCCACCCCGGATCATGCGCATGCGGTGATTTCCATTCGGGCCATGAAAATGGGCAAGCATGTCTATTGCGAGAAGCCGCTCACTCATAACATCTGGGAAGCGCGCCAAGTGGCCGCAGTGGCCAGGGAAACCGGCGTCGCCACACAGATGGGCAATCATGGCCACTCCGGCGAGGGGATTCGCCAGACCTGCGAATGGATCTGGGACGGGGCCATTGGACCCGTGCGCGAGGTTCACGCCTGGAGCGATGTGGGGCAGTGGATCAAGACGCCCGGCCGGCCCCAGGAGACGCCGCCGGTGCCCCAAGGTTTCAACTGGGATATGTGGCTTGGGCCGCGGGAGAGCCGTCCCTATCATCCGTCCTACGCGCCGTACAACTGGCGCGGCTGGTGGGCGTTTGGCACCGGCGCCATCGGCGATATGGCCTGCCACAATCTGGACCCGGCCGTGATGGCGTTGAAGCTGGCCAGCCCGATCAGCGTGGAAGCCACTTCGACAGGCGTCGACAGCGAAGTGACTGCGTTCGGCGGACTCTACAACTATCGGTTTGGGCCGCGCGGCGATATGCCGGCGTTAAAGCTGACGTGGTATGACGGCGGGCTGCGTCCACCGACGCCGGAAGGACTGGACCCGAACGACCCCAAACAGCGCCTGGGCGAAAGGGGCAATGGCATCCTCTTTGTCGGCGACAAGGGTTACATCACGTGCGCCGGCTGGGCGGGAATGCCGCGGCTGTTGCCGATGTCGTTGCACAGGGAGTACAAGCGTCCCGAAAAAACATTGCCCCGAAGCAATGGTCATCATGCCGACTGGGTGGCTGCGTGCAAGGGCGGCAAGCCCGCCAGTGGCAACTTCGAATACAGCGCGCGGCTGACGGAACTGGTCCTGCTGGGCAATGTGGCCATGCGCAGCCGGAAGAAGATCTTGTGGGACGGCGCGAACATGAAAGCCACCAACGCGCCCGAAGCGGATGCATTCCTGAAGGAACAGTACCGCAAGAATTGGGAGATTTAAGGCGGAAGTCGAGAGTCGGGATTCGGCATTCGTAATTCGGGAATTGAGACTCGTGTGTCGTGAGTCCAGAGTCGGGGGCGCGAGTCACGAGTCACGAATTACGATTCACGGATTACGAATTACGAATTCCGATTCTCGATTCACGAGTTACGAATCCCGATTCACATTCACGCCATCTCTCTTATCGGCGGGAAGAGGGTGATCATATGAAGCCGAAGGCTCTGGATTGCTGTAGGGACTACAGCTCTTGCCTCTGACGCGCCAACGGCGGGCCGACGGCGAAAGCTGCGATGCTCGCAGCACTCCAGGGCCTTCGGCTTCATGTTCAGAAAGCGCCGGGTTCATCAGGTTCTCATGAGCACCTGCAAATTACTGTCCGCAGACCCGCGAAGTTTCCGGAAGAATCTTCGTTTGGTGATTCGAGATTCGAGAGTCGGGAGTCGAGACGCGCTAATTTCGCAATCATGGTTTCTGTAGGTGGATCGCGGCCTCCGGACGCGATTGTCATCGATCACGGAAACGCGCCCGGAGGTCGCGTTCCACCTGACGCTTGGCCACCGTCACCGCCGGAAATCCTGAAGGGATTTCATCACTCAGCCCGGGAAATCGTAGCCCGCGACTCCGTCGCGGGATTGAACAATCACATTTCCCGCCACGGCAAGTCTGTGATTTTTTTCATGCAAGGCTTGCAGGTCCGTGAGCGGAATCTAAGCTCGTGGGCATCATGAAGGTTCACGAAACC
>CAZGGF010000331.1:0-2737 GCA_964524715.1 uncultured Verrucomicrobiota bacterium
AGGTATTCATGTTGGCGGGTGTAGCCTTTCATGGCTCGCCCGCCAATACCCATGTCATCTACATCGAAATTCGCATTTCACGACCTTTTTCAACGGCTCCACAGCGGATCACCGTCCGTGCGTCTTTAAGAACGCCTTCAGAATCCGCGCCGTGTGGCTCTGAGCGCCGTCTCGAACAATCTCCTCCGGCGCGCCGAGCGCCACCACGCGTCCGCCGCCATCGCCGCCTTCGGGACCGAGGTCAATGAGGTGGTCGGCCTCGGCGATGACGTCGAGGTTGTGCTCGATGACCACCAGCGTGTTGCCCGCGTCCACCAAACGGTGCATCACTTCGATGAGCCGGGCCACGTCCGCCATATGCAGACCCACCGTCGGCTCGTCGAGGATGTAGAGTGTGCGGCCCTGTGTCGGCTTCGACAACTCCGTCACCAGCTTGATGCGCTGCGCCTCGCCACCGCTGAGCGTCGGGCTTTGCTGGCCGAGCGTGAGATAATCGAGGCCGACATCGTGCAGCAACGACAGCGGCCGCGTCAGGAACGGCTCCGCTTTGAAATACTCCAGCGCCTCCTCGACGCTCATCGCCAGCACATCAGCAATGGTCCTGTCCTTGAACCGCACGTCGAGCGTTTCCGGCGTAAACCGCCGGCCGCCGCATACGTCGCACGTCACGCGCACGTCGGGCAGGAAGCTCATCGCAATGCGTTTGATCCCCTGCCCCTCGCACGCGTCGCAGCGCCCGCCGCCGCGCGCGGCCGGCACGTTGAACGAGAACCGCTCCGGCCCGTAGCCGCGCATCTTCGCCTCCGGCACTTGCGCAAACAACCGCCGGATGTCGTCATAGAACCCGACGTAGGTCGCCGGGCACGACCTCGGCGTCTTCCCGATGGGCGTCTGGTCCACCTCCAGCACGCGGTGGATGTCGGAAGGAAGAATGACGCGGTTGGCCCGCCGACTGTGGGCCGGGTCCCCTGCCCCGGCGCCAGTAACGCTGGCCGCGCGGCGTGAGGACACGCGGCCCACGGCGTCCGTCGCTCCATGCAACAACACATCCCGCACGAGGGTGCTCTTGCCACTGCCGCTGACACCGGTCACCACGGTGAACCGCCCCAGCGGAAACTTCACGGTCAGCTTCTTCAGGTTGTGCAGCATCGCGTCGCGCACCTCGACGAACTGTTTGCCATCGCCGCGCCGCGTTCGTGTCGGGTGCTGCATCGGCTCGCGCAGGAACCTGCCCGTGACCGATGCCGGCACGCGTATCACTTCCTTCGGCGTGCCCGCCGCCACCAACTTGCCGCCGTGGATGCCCGCGCCGGGACCGAGATCAATCAGATGGTCGGCGGCGCGGATCGTCGTCTCGTCGTGCTCGACCACGACCACCGTGTTGCCCTTCTCGCGCAGCTTCTTCAGTGTGCGCAGCAACATCTCGTCGTCCCGCGGGTGCAGGCCGATGGTCGGCTCGTCGAGAATGTAGCAGACGCCGCGAAGGTTCGAGCCGAGCTGCGCCGCAAGCCGGATGCGCTGGCTTTCGCCACCGCTGAGCGTCGTGGCGCTGCGGTCCAGCGCGAGGTAACCGAGGCCAACGTGTTCGAGAAACGCCAGTCGCGATTGCATCTCCGCGACGACGTCGCGCGCGATCTCGCGCTCGCGACCCGCCAGCTTGAAATGGTCGAGGTACTGATGAAACTCACACGCCGGCATGGCGGTCAGGTTCGCGATGCTGCTGCCACGCAACCGCACTGCGCGTGCCACCGGATTCAGCCGCGCGCCACCGCACGCCGGGCAGGGCTCCTCTCCACCCTCCCACCACGCGTTCCACACCGCTTCCTCGCCGGTTTGCTCCTCGTCCACACCACGCATCGCCAGACCGAACCCGTAACACGCCGGGCACCAGCCATGGCGCGAGTTGAATGAGAATAGACGCGGGTCGAGTTCCTCGAAACTGCGGCGGCATTTCGGGCAGGCGCGTTTGGTCGAGAATACGACATCCTTCCGCCGCCGCGCGGCGACCTGCAACGTACCGTTGCCAAATTCCAGCGTCTGTTCCACCAGTTGTGTGAGCCGCCGGTTTGCGCCGCTGATCGTGGGCCGGGCAATGACGAGGTCGATGTCGTGTTCTTTGAACCGGTCAAGTCGCGGGAAACCCTCGCTCGGCAGGTAGCTGCCGTCCACGCGTAACTGCTCGATGCCTTTGCGGGCGGCCCACTCGGCAAGATCGAGGTAAAATCCTTTGCGGGCGCGCACGCGCGGCGCGAGCAGTTCGATCTGTTGGCCGCGATAGCCCTTCGCGATGGCTGCTACGACCGCGTCCACCGTCTGCGGCTCAATGGCGACGTTACAGTCGGGACAGAACTGCGTGCCGAGTTTGGCGAAGAGCAGCCGCAGAAAATGATAAACCTCCGTGACCGTCGCGACGGTGCTTTTGCGGCCGCCGCGGCTCGTGCGTTGCTCGATGGCGACCGTTGGTGGCACGCCGGCGACGAGGTCCACGTCCGGTCGCGCCGCCGGCTCGATAAACTGCCGCGCGTAGGCGTTGAGCGTTTCGAGATACCGCCGCTGGCCTTCGCTGAAGAGCAGATCAAACGCGAGCGTGCTCTTGCCGCTGCCGCTGACGCCGGTGATGACGGTAAACCGATCGCGCGGGATGCTAACACTGAGGTCGCGCAGGTTGTGCTCGCGAGCTCGGACGATCTCAATGGCAACGTTCCGCCTGAATGTAGGAGGGGCCTCAGTGCCCCGA
>CAZGGF010000332.1:0-8280 GCA_964524715.1 uncultured Verrucomicrobiota bacterium
AACGACGGCGGCTTCTATTGGCACCAGATCATGACCTATCCGGCCGTGTGGTCGTATCACTGGCCCGGCTTTCCCAACGCCGACGCCCAGCGCGAGATCGGCATCATGACCGCGATGCGCGAGGCGGCGTTTCGGATCGAAGGCAAGCCCGTGCCGCCCGTGCCTGCACCCGACGCGCCGGAATTGCTGCCCATCGGCGACGTGCCGTTTCTCTCCTGGCGCGGTTCGGCTGGCGCGAACGGCTACGACATCGCGCGCGCGCCGAAGGCGAGCGGCCCGTGGAAAACCATCGCCGCCAACGTCTGCGACGGAGACGTGGCCTATCGTCCGCTCTATAGCGACACGACCGTCCGCGCAGGCCAGACGTGGTTCTATCGCGTTACTGCCCGCAACGCTTCCGGCGCATCCAAGCCGTCGAATGTTGTTGGCCCGGTGAAGGTCAAGCGCGTTTGTTTCGTGGACGAGTTGCAGGATTTCTCGCGCGTTCAGGCGAAGTCCGACGGCTTGACGTTGAACAATGATTACAACGCTCTCTATGCCGAATATCTTTTTCGCGCCAAGGGCAACGCCAATGACTGGCTCAGCTACCAGGTGCCCGGGTCAATCGCATCGGTGAAAGTTGTCGCCTTCTTCGCAAAGGAGATTGCTGACTTGACGCTGCAAGTATCCGCCGACGGCAAAACGTTTGCCGCGCTCCAGCCTAAGCGGAGCGAGCGCCAGTTGCCCCGTCCTCCGGGCGGCGCAGCAGGCAAACAGCAACGCACGATGGTTGAATACGAGTGCGTCGTTCCCGCCGGCAACCACCAATTGAAAGTGCTCTGGAACGGTCCGGCGGAATTGGACCGGGTGGAGGTTTATCACCGGTGATTTGGAATACGCCTATGACTTGCAGCATCACACATGGGTTTGCCAAATGGCTGTGCGTGTTCGTTGTTGGGATGAGTTCTGTAGTGGGCGCGAGCACGCCAAAGGAGACACCGGTCTTCATTTTCGACGACGGCTGGTTTGAAGAGCAGGGCTACCGTTGTTGGGATGCGGAGTTCCGCTGGCGGGCGGTGCCGGACGATCTGAAGGCCCATGCCTGGCTGACGCTTTACGTGGCGCCGGAGTGGATCTATCAGGTCAAGAGTTACTCGACCGACCGGACCGAGAAGATCCCGCCTCAGCGCGATCCCGAGTACGGGAAGAAGCATGCGGCGTTGCTGGCGTCACTCGACTACTGCGAGCAGCATCGCATTTCCACCATGCTCGTGGTCCGGCGTTATGCCAAGTTGCGCGAAGCGGCGCCGAGCTTTGAGACTGTCGAGGGATTGCTCAAACGCTACCAGTGTGTGAAGGCGCTGCTATTTGCGGAACTGGGCGGATCGAGGTTCGTGGACGTGGACCAGGAACATTTGCGCGGTTTTGCGGCGTTGGCGAAGCGTCAAGGGAGGAAGATAGTGTGGGCGCTTTATCTTCACCGTGGCGCGACGTTGTGGAACCACCTGATGGCGGACCCGCAGTGGCTGGCTTTTCTGCGCGATCACAGCGAGGTGATCGTGCCGACGTGGAAGACCGTCGAGCCATACGACAACATGCTGAACTGGGCCGACTGCGTCGGCCTTTGGCTCAGCGGCACCGTGAAAAACTGGGGCTTCCAGTTCGACGGTTGGTATTGGCCCAACCAGTATTCCGTCGCCCGTGGCAGCCATCGCGCGAAGTTCTGGCCTGCCGTCTATCTTGGCAACAACCCGACGCAGGCATCCGGCAACACCTTCGGCCCGGCCATCATGTCAACGCCTCCGTGTCTGGTGAAGGATACGATGATCCTGGCGGCGCTATCGGGCGCGAGCTTCTTCGCCACGGAACGGTTGGTGGCGTTCAGTCCATTTGACGGCGGCGGCAGTCTGCGGACCGTGCGCGAAAAGACAGCGCGGTTGATTCTCCAACGCCATCTCTGTCGAACGCGCGACCAGGTGGCGCGGTTGGTGAAAGTGGTGGCGATCAATCCTGCCACAGACCCTGAGGTTGCAGGCGCTGGCTACGAACACTCCTATGTATCACCAGCCGTTCCCAATCGTTTGTGGAAGACCGTGTTTGGCATTGCTGCCGGCGGGCTGGACATCGTTCCCAACGAAGGAAAACATTTTTTGGTGCCCGTCGTCCCGGAGAACTCGGGCTGGCCTAAGACCAGTCCTGGCCTACGCTTGGTCACGTCTGCGGAGGTCAAGGACGGTTCTTTCCAAGGAACGCTTGACCAATGCTACCCGCGCCGTTTCATCGCAAGCGATCCCAATGTGCTGATCTTCGACGCTGGGGACACGGTCTACGTTACTGATTCGCGTGAGGAGAATCGCACCACGCTGGATTTTACGTTGGAGTCGAAACTGCCCGACGAGTTTCGCTGTATCTATCTTGCGCAGGACGGGACGCCCGTGGTAGCGGAACCCGTCACCGACAAGACACCAGATGGCTGGCGCAAGAGGTTTGTCCTCTTCAGCGGTTGCTCGATTTTGCTGGAGAAGACAAGACCATGACAGCCGTCCGACGCGTTCACCGTGGTGGGACCGCGACCGGGCGCCTTGGCTGGCGTTGCCAGCGCAGCCCAATATCATGCAGTATTCGATGAACTGACAACTTTGGAAGGAAACAGAACATGAACCGACGAACCTTTGTTCAGACCACGCTTGCCGCCGCGCTTGCGCCGTTGTTGCGCGCCGCGGACAAACGTCCACCCCGCATCGTGCTGCGCTCATCCTGGCAGACCGTCAACATTGGAGACATTGGCCACACGCCGGGCGTGCTGGCGTTGCTGGAGAAATACCTGCCCGAGGCTGAAGTGCGGCTCTGGCCGATGCACGTGGACAACGGCGTGGACGCGATGCTGCGCAAGCGGTTCCCGAAGGTGCCGATTGTCGAGGGACCGGATGCGGTCAAGACCGCGTTCGCCGAGTGCGACTTCCTGCTGCACGGTTCCGGGCCGGGATTCGTGGCGGCGAAGGATGTCGCGAAGTGGCGCAAGGAGACTGGCAAGCCCTACGGCATCTACGGCATCACGCTCGGTTCTGTCAACAGCGTCGCCGAAGAGTTGCTGAATGAAGCGAAGTTTGTGTTCTTCCGCGATTCGGTCTCGCTCGGGTTCGCAAAGGAGAAGGGCGTCCGCTGCCCGGTGATGGAGTTCGGGCCCGACGGCGCGTTCGCTGTGGATCTGCGCAACGACGCGCCAGCGGAGGCGTTCCTGAAAGCCCATGGACTGGAAGAAGGCAAGTTCCTCTGCTGCCTCTCGCGTTTCCGATTCACTCCTTACTGGAAGGTCAAGAAGGGCTTCGCCTTCGACGAGAAAAAACACGCGCGCAACCAGGCGATGAAGGAGCACGATCATGCCCCATTGCGCGAGGCCATCATCGCTGTTGTTCGCCAGACACCCCTGAAGGTGTTGCTTTGCCCCGAGGACGCCACCCAGATGGAGGTCGGAAAGGAGATGCTTTACGACCCGTTGCCCGCCGACGTGAAGGCGCGGGTCGTCTGGCGCGAAAAATACTGGCTCACCGACGAAGCCATCAGCACCTACGTCCGTTCCGCCGGCATCTTTGGCTCCGAGATGCACAGCCCGATCATGGCGGTGGGCAATGGCATCCCGGCCATCGTCTGCCGGTTCGCCGAGCAGACGAGCAAAGGGATCATGTGGCGTGACATCGGCCTCGGTGACTGGCTGTTCGACTTTGACAACGAAGAAGACATCAAGCGGGTCGTCCCGACGGTGCTGGCGTTTGCCAAGGATCCCGCTGGCGCGAAAGCGAAGATCGCCAAAGCCCGCGCTTTCGTTCAGCAGCGTCAGCGCGAGACGATGGAGGTGTTGCGAAAAAGCGTCGGGGTATAGCGATGAGACCGGTGTAACGACCGCTGGGTGTTCCCCGAAGAGAAACGCATTACAGGCGATGGGAGAAGAAATGTGCGAGCTGTTCAACCTTTCGCAGAGATGAAGAGATGCTGACTGATAACGAAATGGCTAGTCTGCAAGAACGATTCCCTGAGGCGTGGAAGGAATTGCAGCGGGTCAGACTCGCGGTGGAAGCACACTACAAAACAGCTTGTGATCTGGAGTTTGTCATTGAGCACGAGAAACTCCACGTCGTGTCAGTTCGACCTGCAGAGACAACTGCCCGTGCCGCTTTGAGGATTGCTCTCGATTTCTATCGAGAAGGGGCAGTGTCGGAGAATGATCTGATTGACCGGTTGTCATTGGAGCAACTGAGTCAGACCATCTGTGATGAGATTGTTGACGTAGCTGGATTGGTGTTTCTGGCCAGAGGACTCCCGACATCCACCGGAGCTGCTACGGGTCCAGTTGTCTTGGATGTAGATCGGATCAGTCACGTCTTCGAGAAATTCGAACGCCCCGTCATCTTGCTCCTAAATGAACTATATCCTGACCACTTGGGAAGGATGACATCTGGCCAAGTAGCGGGATTGGTGACCATGCGGGGAGGAGTCACGTCTCATGCCGCTCTCGTAGCGCGGTCGCAGAAGCTTCCCTGTGTTACCGGTTTGTCAGGGACGGAGATCGAGCTCGATCAACTGCGTCTGCAAACCAGCAAAGGTCATGTGGAAGAGGGCACCTTGATCACCATTGAGGGCGCATCGGGAAACGTTTACGCGGGGGAAGCACTCATCAATCGAAAAACCATCGCGAGCGCGCCGGAAATGCGGCTGTTGTCCCAGATAATTGAGGGGGCTCTAATCGCTGGGAGGCTGAACGACGAGACAATGGCTAAGGCATGGTTGATGCGTGATATGATGTGTCACGCATGGGTTCCCCCGTCGGAAGGACATGCCGACCGCTTGCCTCGCGATCTCGCCTTCTCAGTATCAACGCCGGCTGTTCCGCAGCACACACTGAATAGCTTCTGGCGACAAATTGATCGCCACCCTGAACATCTTCAGCAATCTCTCAGCCTTGTTTATCTGGGAATGCTGGCAACTTTGACCAGATTGGTCAGCGAACGCGTTGGTCTCGGTCAACATTATCAGTTCTTGAAGCCGCTCTGGAATCCCGCACAGGCCGTTCGAAAATCTCGTCAACTTGTAGGCATGGACTTTTTTGGCATCAGCCGGTTCGTGCCGCATTTGATTGATGTGGCAACGGTTCGTTTGGTTTTGGAAGTGCGTCTACGGACAGCCGAAGACACATGGCACCTCGACGCTACCAACCCACGCGGCGATTCGATAATCCCTGGATCACACGTTCTAACCGGTTCCGCGCTGTGGGTGAACGACGCAAAGGTAGAGCTTTGCGATATCCCGACTTTCTACAATTTCTTTCGCCGCCGGGAGTACTATTGGCGTTGGTATGAAGCCAACAACATCAGCCGCGACGACATTATTGAATTCCTCCGAAATGGAGACTTTGATCATCAAAGGACGTCCACGATTTACCCTCTCGCATTTCGACTCGGCCTGATAAAACACGGAAAGCTGACCCTTTCAGGAAAGGCTCTGATCATGAACGACGAAAACGCGCAGCAAGCGTGTAAGACATCTCCACAGAGTGAGCACCTCAAAGCGAGCGAGAAGAGACTACAGCAGATCGTCTTAACTGTAATTCATAGAGGTTACGAGGAGCGCAGGATTCTGAGCGACGATTATTCGGCGCTCATCAAGAGGCGTGAGTTTCGCGACCTCATCATCGCCGAGCTATACGAGACGTATTTCCCTCCGTCGCGTCACGAATTTGACTATCTCTTGATCAAAGAAGCTGTCGAAGCGGTAGCAACGAATCCTGTTGTTGCTTACGTAGCCGGTGCCATTTCAGGTGGTGTCGTCGGTAATGCGGCATATGACCTGCTCAAACACTTGGCTTATGTTGTTTCCGAGAGCTTTCACGGAAAGGATGAGCCTCGCTCAGATATCTGGCGTGGTCTTGCGTCTGATATCGAGCGGATCGAACTCTTCTTTCGAGAACACAAGAGAGCTCACACAACAGAAATTGCAGAGGCTACAGGCATTAGCCGCGACAAACTGATCCCTTTACTGAAGCTTCTGGGCTTTTCATTCGAGAGAGCGAAAGGTGGGATGGGATGGGTTCGGGCAAACGCGATTTCCTCGCCATGTCGACGGAGGACAGTTAATCGTAAGTGAATGAGAACAACGAAAAGCTCCTGCGAAAAGGAACAAAGACAATGAAGGCGAAGAAATTCGTCGCTGCGCTTTGTGCAGTGTGTTTGGCGCATGTTGCTGCCGCTGATACAGCCTCGCTGACGCGCGATGCGGTCGCCGAGTGGCGGGCGGGTGAGGCAGCGCCGACGAAAGCACCGGCTGTCGCTGGAAAAGCCATGACGCTATGCGTGCGCTTGCGAACGTCGGATATCCCGAAAGTTGGCGAGTTGCTGGGTTGGAAAGGACGCGGCGGGCGGGCGGCTGTGAGGCTCTATTGCGGCCAGTCTGCCGGGAAGCCGTCGCTGCTGGCTGAACTGGCGACGGATGCGCGGGACCGTGCGCTGCAACTCGCGATGCCGCGTGAGGCGTTGGGCACCGAGGCTGGCCATGTCATCGTATTGCGCTACGCTGGACACAAGCTGGACTTGTTCGCGGACGGTGTGTTGGTGGATGAGGAATGGCCGCTCGGTGCGTTGTTGCTGGCGGATGGTCCCATGAAGATCGGCACGGCGGTGGAGCACGTTGCGTTGTGGAATCGCGTGCTCAGCGATGACGAGGTTCTCGCACTTTCCGGTGGGCGCACAGGTTTGCCGGTTCGCGAACTGCGCATGCTCGGCCCGCAGCGGCCGGTCGGCCAGTACTGGCGCCCGCGCGGCTTCAACGTGAATGTCGGCGACTGCATGCCGTTCTTCCACGAAGGACGGTTTCACTTGTTCTACCTCTTTGACCGCCGCCACCACCAGAGCAAGTGGCGGCTCGGCGCGCATCAGTGGGCGCATGTTTCGACGCCCGACCTCGTTCATTGGGAACATCATCCGATGGCCGTGGCGATCACACAGGAGATGGAGGGATCCATCTGCACCGGTTCGACGTTCTTCCACAACGGCACTTACTACGCGTTCTACGCGGTGCGGATGAGCGACGGCTCGCCGGCGCAGTTGTGCGCGGCGACGAGCGCAGACGGCGTCCATTTCACCAAGAACCCGCCGCTCGCGACACTGAAAGAGCCTTATGCGCCGGGGCCGGGCCGTGATCCGGTCTTGTTTCGCGATGAGACGACGAAGCTATTTCACATGCTGGTGACGACCGAACTGGCCAATCCGCCGCTGGCCGGCCGCGGTGGCTGTCTCGCGCAGCTCGTCTCGCGCGACCTCAAGCAATGGGAACAGCGCGGGCCGTTCATCGTGCCGGGTTATCCCGACCAGCCGGAGTGCCCGGACTATTTCGAGTGGCATGGGTGGTATTACCTCGTCTTCAGCAACCATGGCGTCGCGCGCTATCGCATGTCGCGGCAGCCGCTCGGGCCGTGGTTGCGGCCGAAGGTGGACGTATTCGACGGTCCGCAGGCGCGCGTGATGAAAACGGCGGCGTTTACCGGCGACCGCAGGCTCGGGGCGGCTTTTTTGCCCGCCGGCGGTTACGGCGGCGAAGTGGTGTTCCGTGAGATCATCCAGCACGCTGACGGCACGCTCGGCACGAAATGGCCTGCGGAGATGATTCCGGCCACTGGCCCGTCCTCCGCTGCCCGCACTGTCAAGCTCAGCGCCCCACAAGGTCTGGAGGCTGCCTCACTCGGCAACGTGCCGCGCGATTTCCTGCTTCGCGCGCGAGTGCGGCCGGCGGCCAATGCCTCTTGTTTCGGTCTGCGCCTTCGCGCAGCCGACAAGATGCGGGGCGGCACGGAACTGCGCTTCGAGCCACGCCGCGAAAAGGCCGGCTTGCGCGCTGCCGCCGCCAGTTCGACCGATGAGAGCGAACAAACCTCCATCTACGATGTGACCGGCCTTGATCAACCGTTTGTCTTCGAACTGCTCGTGAAGGGCGATATTGCCGACCTGTGCGTGGGTGGACGCCGGACTCTCGTCACTCGTATCGGAGCGAGTGATGTCGCGGGTTTGTTCCTGTTTGCGCAAAACGCCGAGGTTGTCTTTGAGGCGATCGAGATCCGTCCACTCAACTAACTGTAAACCGTATCCTGATATAACTATGAAGAAAGAAAACCTGCTGCAAAAAGAAGCCAAGATGATGAAACTGGAGAAGCTGATCGCCCAGCGCGAGGGCATCTCCAGCAAGACGTTCCCCGTCCCCGTCAAGGAACTGCTCAAGCGCTATGAGCAGCTTTACACGGGCGCGATCAGCGACGTG
>CAZGGF010000333.1:0-15751 GCA_964524715.1 uncultured Verrucomicrobiota bacterium
GCCGCGGGAGGCGGGCAGGGACTGGCGGGGGATGCGGGTTGGCGGCAAACCTCGCGACGAGTCGCACGTCGTGGCGTTCCTGCTCTTCCGGGCGAAGCCGGCCCAACCTCGCACGCTGGAGGTCTGCTCCATGCGCTGGCTGCCGAAAGCTGAGTTGCGCGGCATTGTGGACCGCTTCGGCCAATACACGCACGCTGAGTGGCCCGGAAAACTTCATGACGAGGCCGAATTGGCGGAGCGCCGAGCGAAAGAACAGCGGTGGTTGCGCGAGCATCCACGCGTCGCCGATCGCGACGAGTTCGGCGGTTGGAAGAAAGGGCCGCAACTCCAGGCAACCGGTTTCTTTCGCACCGAACAACGCGATGGACGATGGTGGTTGGTCACACCCAACGGCCATTTGTTCTGGAGCATTGGCTCGACGTGCGTGCGGACGGAATCAGGCGGGCCGATCAAAGGCCGCGAGACGATGTTCGCTGAGTTGCCGGATGCGTTTGCGAAAAGGGGACAAGCTGATTTCTACCAGTTGAACCTCCAACGTAAGTACGGGGAGAATTGGCTTTCCGAATGGGTCTCCGTGACATGCGCGCGGCTGCCTGCGTGGGGATTCAACACCATCGCCAACTGGAGCGCGCTGGATGTGTTTCGCGCGCACAAGGTGCCTTACACGGCGACAGTCCATTGCGGAGGGCTGCCCTTCATCAGCGCGGAGGAATACAAGCACGTGCCTGGACCATCGCGGCGGCTGCCGGATTTCTTCAGCGAGCGCTTCCCGGAGCGTTACGAGGCGGCCATCGCGAAGGCGACCGCGGAATGGCGCGACGACCCGTGGTGCATCGGCTGGTTCGTGGACAACGAGCTGGCGTGGGATTCGTGGGCGCAGTTGGGCACCGGCGGCGAATACCTCACCGCGCGCGAGGCCATCGGCGCGCCACCGACGCTGGCAGCGCGGCAGGCATTCGTGAAATTGCTGCGCGCGAAATACGACAGCGTCGAGGCGTTCGCAAAAGCGTGGGGTGTGACGGTTCGGTCGTGGGACGATCCGGTGGCCATCAAACCCGCGCAGCTCAACGAAGCGTCGCGTGCCGATTGCTCGACGTTCATGACGGCGCTGGCGGAACGCTATTTTTCGGTCGTGAGCGCGGCGATGAAGAAGCACGCGCCAAACCATCTTTATCTGGGCTGCCGCTTCGCCATCCGGCCCAAGGAAGTCGTGGCGGTGTCGGCCAAATACTGCGACGTCGTCAGCTTCAATATTTACGCCGACACCGTGGACCCTGAGAAATGGAAATCCGCCAACGACCTTGGCAAGCCGGTGGTCATCGGCGAGTTTCACTTCGGCGCGACCGACCGCGGGATGTTTCACACGGGACTGCGCCCCACCAAGAGCCAGAACGAGCGCGCCAAAGCCTACGCCGCGTATGTCCGCAGCGTGCTGGCGATGCCGGCGTTCGTCGGCTGCCATTGGTTCCAATATGTGGACCAGCCGCTCACCGGACGGTTCGACGGCGAGAACTATAACATCGGCCTTGTTACCGTCACCGACACGCCATATCCGGAGTTGACCGCAGAGGCGCGGAAAGTGAACGCGGAAATCTACCGATTGCATTCGCAGGCAAAATGATCATGGACCGGCAGACCTACTGGCTCGATCCACGTGTTTTCGTTCTTCTTCTGGCTTTCCTCGTCGTCGCCACGGCGCACGCCGCGCCCGCCATTGCCGAAACCGCAGCCGTCGTGCTGCGTTCCGACACGGGCCAGTGGCTCTACACCAAGTCAGCGGACAAACCGATGTATCCGGCCAGCACGACGAAGATTCTCACCACGCTTGTCGCCATCGAGTCCGGCAACCTCGACCGCGTCGTCACCGTCGCCGCCTCCGACACGCGGGCGGAACCGTCGAAGGTCAGTCTGCGCGCCGGCCAGCGCGTGCCATTGCACGCGTTACTCTATGCCCTGATGCTGCGCTCGGCCAACGACGCCGCGCTGACTGTCGCGCGCGCCGTTGGCGGTTCCACATCCGATTTTGCCGCGTTGATGAATGCCCGCGCGCGCAAGGCGGGCGCAACGCAAACGAGGTTCGTGAACCCGCACGGTCTGCACGACTCGCGCCACGTCACCACTGCGCGCGACCTCGCGCTCATCATGCGCGCGGCGATGGCCAACCCGACATTCCGGCAGATCACAGGCACGAAGAGCTACTCGTGGCGTTACGCGCCGGCGCAGACGCTGGAGAATCATAACCGGATGTTGAAAACCTACACGGGCTGCGTGGGCGGCAAGACCGGCTACGTAAACGCATCGGGCAAAACGCTGGTGGTCGTCGCGCGCCGTGGCGGCGTGGAACTGATCGCGGTGCTGCTCAACGGCCACGGCGATCAGATATGGAAGGACGCTGCGGCGCTGTTGGACCACGGCTTCCGCGTGGCGCGAAACAAGTGAGCGGCACCCGCCACACTCAACCGCCGCCAACCGGAAATTCCTCTGGCGCATGCCGTTGAAATCCTCCTAGAGTCATATCTTGCACATGAATCGCGACCACTTGAGCGGCGTCTTCTGGACCATCGCCTCGACGGTGATGTTCAGCCTGATGGCGCTCTTCGCGCGGCTGGCGCACGACGTCGCCGGGCTGGACGCGTGGAAGGCGGTCGAGATCCGATGCCTTTTCAGCATGGCGGCGGTGCTGGTGCTGAGCGCGCTGATGCGCCGTCCGTTGCGATTCGTAAACCGTTCCTGGCTGGTGTCGCGCGGTCTCTTTGGCGCGATGGCGGTGGTGCTCTTCTTTTTCGCCATCAACATCATCGGTGTGGCGAAGGCAACCATCCTGGTCTACACCTGCCCGATGTGGGCAGGTCTGCTTTCGCCAATGCTGCTCGGGGACCGCGTTGGCAAGGGATTGTGGGTAACGGTGATCGTGGTGTTCTTCGGACTTTATCTCATCATTGTGCCGCCGGGCGATTTCACCGGCGTGAGTTGGTTCGACCTGCTGGCGCTCAGCGGCGGGCTGCTCTCAGGCATCGCCGTGCTCTCGGTGAAACGGCTGCGCGAGACCGACTCGACGATGGCGATCCTGTTCTCGCAGGCGTTCTTCGGCTGGCTCATCGTGGGCGTGCCGGCGGCACGCGAAGGTTATTCAATTTCGCCGACCGGTTGGTGGTTGCTGATCGCGCTGAGCTTTTTTGCCGTGGCGGGTCAGATGCAAATGACCTACGCCTACAAACATGTCGGCGGCACCGAGGGCGCGCTGCTCGGCACGCTGACGCCCGTGTTCAGCGTCTTCATTGGACTGTTCGTGTTCAACGAACACGTCGGCGTGCGCGGGCTGATCGGCTGTGTGATCGTGCTGGCGGGCTGCATCTACGCCGCGTTGCCGCCGCGGGTGCCGCCCGCGCTGGCTGAGGCGGAGGCAAGTGACCACTTGACGTAACGCCATCCGGCAGGCACAACAATCAGTGCAGTGAAGAAGCACGAATCCAGCTTTCGCCGGACCGCGAATGACGTATGACCATATCCTGAGCTTCATCGACCGATTGCTTGTCGCCAGTTTACAACCCTCAACCTCCAACCATCCCCATGAAATCAATTCGATCCTCATCCATCCTTGGCATCCTTCCTCTGCTGCTGGCGTTGTGCGCGCCGTCGCCGGCCACGCTCGCTTGGGGACCGCATGGGGAAGTGACCCGCGCAGCGCAGGAAGTGCTGCCGGAACGCGAGAAAGCCGCGGCGTATTTCGGCAACGAGTGGCGCAACCTTCAGGGCTACTCTTCCATGCCGGATATGCGCAACTCGGTCCGCGATGACTTTTTCCCCAACGATTTCCTGCTCTGGCCCAAAGTGCCCAAGCATAGCCCGCACATGATGCCCGAGGTGGCAGCCACTTATGCGCCGTATTTCCATCGTGCCTTGCAGGCGCTTCGCACCGAAACACCACCCAACGCCGCCCGCTGGATCGGCAGCCTCATCCATTATATCGAGGACAGCGGCGCGCCCTGCCACGCCAAGCCCATCAAAGGCGAGATGCACAAGCGCCTCGAGAACTGGTTGAACGGAAAGGACATCACCATCGCGGGCTACGAGCCGCAGTTGCTCGGCAAGGATGACGCCTCGGCGTTGCGTGGTTTGCAGGAACGCGCGAAGCGTCTCGTTGCCTACTCCAGGGAGCGCGCCGAGAACATCTATGCCAAGGTCGAAGCCCTGCAACAGCGCGAGGACCAACCGGTCATTCTCGAATGTGCCAATGAATCCGCCCGCGCCGTCGCTGATCTGCTCCACACGCTCTTCACACTCGCCCCGATGACGCCGTCGTCGCCGTCGCTCGCAGGCCGTGTGACATGGCCGGCCAAGCTGCCGCTTCCGAAGCAGCCGGCCAAGGTCATGTTGTTGGGCACGGATTATTCCACGCTTACCGACACCAACGGCGCATGGTCTTTCAGTCAACTACCCGCCAAGGACTATTGCGTGGCCATCGAGCGCTATGGCGCCGGCACTGCCATCGTCAAAGCCGACGATTGCGCTTCCGTGAAACTGCCGCCCACCGATCCGCCCGGCAATCTCGTGCGCAACGGCGATTTCAAACTGCACTGGCTCATGGCCGACGTTCCGGATTTCTGGAACGCCATCCCCGCCGCTCAGCGTCTCAAGGGTTGGGAAAGCGACACCATCCGCGTCCGCTCCAACGTCGTCTATCGCATCGGCATCGCGGACCCGCAGCCCGGCGTCCGTTACGGAGTGCGCTGGCGTTCCTCGACCAGTTCCCAGAAGGTTCTCTCGACCAACGTCGTCTGGTCCGCCGACATCGCCGAACGCGAACTCACACCTGTGCCCTACGCCGCCACAGCCCAGGTACTCGTGCTGTCCGACAAGCCGCTCACCAACGCCGTCAGCCGCGTCTGGCTCGTGCCGGCGAAGTGAGAATCGTTGTCCATTCAGCCACTGCGATCGCGGGTCGCTGGGCTTGGCCGACAGGTATCATGCTTGAGATACTGACTATTTTGGTTGGCATTTTTGATCTAGCCAGTGTGGTTTCGGCCGCCGTCAAGTATTGGCGCATTGCGTGCGGCTTCCTTGTTGCGGCTTCTGTGATGGTTCTTCTTTGTTTTGTGACGAGTTCTCCAACCATTCGCTGGATAATTGGTTTTCACGTGTTTGTCTTGATCATTACGGCGGCAGTCTTTTGGGAACAACATCGTGGCAGATTGAAGGATTGACAGCTACGCTTGACCCGTGTGCCACAGCGAACCGTCGCAACTCGCGCGGAACTCGGTCGCAGAGTCCCGACGGATGTTTCGCTGTTGCCTTGAAAAGCGTCAATCAAGGCGTCTAATAATTGTCATTCTTATGAAGCTCTGGGTGGCCATTGGGATAATCGCATTCGTCGCGCTACTTTCCGTCTCTCCTTTCTCGCCGCTATACTGGAAGCTTGCGAAAGTCTACTATGAACCCAAGAAGCAGGAAGCCATGAGATTTTGTGAATCACTCGTGCCTCTTGTCGATGCCTCCAAGGAGCACACTGGTCACTATCCGACCTGTATCGATCCAGAGTGGATCAAAGGGAAGAAGGTTCCTGAACTGATTCGGGTTAAACACTTCTATACGTATACGGCCATCACTGATAGCTACGCTTTGTATTTTTGGAACCCGGGAGATTTTTGGGATGATTTCTGGGTCTACAACAGCAACCTTCGCTGTTGGTCCAATTTTGATGCTAACAAGCCCATAGATTAACCAAATAGCGGCAGGCAACATCACGCTGTTGTCACGGCTTTGGTTCGCAATCCTCAGGTGCGTCGCACCTGAGCAACGTCGTGAGGTCGGAAAAGTTCACACCCTCCCTAATTCGTGGCAAGATATGTGTCCGCCCTAATCTGCGAGAGATAGAACCCAACCGGCTTTCAACTGCCGGTGATCTTGGGTCGTGTCATTTCCCTCACGGCGCGTAGCGCACCGTGCCGTTGACGTCGGTGACGTAGTGCCATTTCTCGATGTATTTCGGGGCGGGTTGGAAATCGTCGTGAGTCTCGCGCAGTTTTCGCTGCAACAGCGCGTCGAGTTCCTTCTGCAAGGCCGTTGACTGCGGGTCGTCGCAGAGGTTCTTCATCTGATAGGGATCGGCCTGGTTGTCGAACAACAGCCACGGGCCATCAAGCGAGCGGACGTAGGTGTAACGCTCCGTGCGCACGCCGCGGTATTCGCGGCCGCCGCCCTTGCGAGTCCATTGGCCGAACGGCGCGTAACAGGCAATGAGCGCCGCGCCGCCGCCGGGCGCAGGCCCGCCGCGCAGGTGTTTTGAGAAATCAAGTCCCTCGACCGTCTTCGGAATCTCCACGCCGCACAGGCCGAGCAGCGTCGGCATGATGTCCGGCGACGCAAACGGCGCAGTGACGACGCGCTCACGTTCGCTGAGTTGCGGCCAATGGATGAGGAACGGCACGCGGATGGCCTCGTCATGGGGCACCTGTTTGTTGAACCGTCCGTGCGAGCCGAGCATGTCGCCGTGGTCGGAGGTGAAGACGAAGATCGTGTCGCGCTCGATGCCACTTTCGCGCAGGGTGGCCCAGAGCTGGCCGAGGCAATCGTCGAGCGCCGAGCAGTGGGCGTAGTAACCGGCCACTTTCTTCCGCACCGCCGCGGTGTCTTCGGGAACGTTGGGACGGAGCTTGAGCTTGTCCGGCTGATACATGTCGGCGAACCGCTGCGGCGCGGTGAGGTAGGGATCGTGCGGCGGTCCCCACGAGAGCACGAGCAGAAACGGTCCCTGCTTCGCCTGTTCGCGAATGTAGCGCTGCGCCTCGCGGGTTTGCGCGGCGGCATCGTAGCCCTCCCACTGGAGCTTCGTGTCCCCGTCAGCGTAGTAGAACGACTGGTTGTAGTTGTGCGTGCATTCCAGCACCTTCCAGAACTCGAAGCCATGCCGGCGCTCGCGCGGGATGTAACTCGACCGTCCGTGACCGTCCACGTGCCACTTGCCGATGTAACCGGTCCGGTAGCCCGCGCCGCGAAACGCCTGCGCGAGCGAGACGGCATTGTTGTTGAGGCAAACATCGTTCAGGAACACGCCATGAGTCAGCGGATACTGTCCCGTCAACAAGCTCCCGCGATACGGTGAACAGACGGGACAGGTGGACACGGCCATGCCGAAGCGGACGCTGCGGGTGGCGAGTTTGTCGAGCGTTGGCGTTCGCACGTTTGGATCGCCTTCAAAGCCGGTTGCCTGCGCCCGCCACTGGTCGGCAAACACGAAGACGACGTTTGGTTTGCGCCCGGCATCGGCGGCCGGTGCTTCCGGCACAAGCTGAAGCAACGCAAGCGCCGCGACGGCGACCGCGCAAAGGCCCGGGAGATTCCCGCGGCCGGGCCGCGGCAATGTGGCGAAAGTGTGTACAGTCTTCATGATGAACTCACAAAACCATGACAACGAACAACCGCGCATCTCGAATGTGCTACCGCGCTTTCTTGGACTTGGCCGCTTCTCGAACACCCTTCAGGTAGTCTGACAGGTCGCCGTATTCCTCGTTGTCGAGACGCGCCTTGTCTTTCATCTTCCAGAGCCATCGCTTCCAGAACATGTCTTCGTAGATGGTGGGATCGAGGTCCTTGTGGCAGCGGATGCAGCGGGCCTCATACAGCTTCTTGCCGGGTGGAGTCGCAGTCGCTTGCTCTGCCGCACCAGCCAAGGGAGCTACGAATGCAGTGATCGCCGCCATGAAGATCAGCCGGGCCAAGGGACGGCCCAGACTCTCCAACACATCTTGATTTGTCCGCCATGCTGTCACAATCCAGTCTCTTAGTCTGTCCACCCCGATACGGCAACCCCTTTTTCAGGATGAAGAGGATTCTCTCGAAAACTCCAAGGGGCAGGGGAGCATGGTGAGAACACGCCGGGTTTCCACAAGAACCCTTTCGGGTGTTTGTCCTTGCCACGCCGCGTGTCGTTGGCCTAACCTCGCGCCCAATTCACCGTCCCCGCCGAACAGGCGCGGACAAGCTGTAATCGTCTGCAAGGAGAAATTGATGAGCACGACACTGTATTTGCAGTTGAGCGCGTTGATGTTCATGGAGTACGCCGTCTGGGCCGCGTGGATGCCTGTGCTGGCAGCCCGGTTACTCGGTCCGCTCCAGATGACCGGCAAACAGACCGGTTGGATCTACGCGACACTGCCGCTGGCCAGCATGATTTCTCCCTTGTTCGGCGGCTGGCTCGCCGACAAATACGTCGATACTGGCTACATTCTCGCCTTCTGCCATGCGGTCGGCATCGTGCTGTTGTTCCTCGCGGCGCGCACCAAGAAATTCGTGCCGCTCTTCACAGTGATGCTCCTTTACTCGATGCTCTATGCGGCGACCATCCCGCTGGTGAACTCCCTGATGTTCAGCCACCTGACTGACGCCGGCAAACAATCCCCCGGTATCTTCATCTGGGCGCCCGTGGCGTGGTCGTTGATCGGCATGGTGCTCACCGGCTGGCGCAATCTCAAGAAGGGCGAAGGCGACGGCAGCGATTGTCTGAAGTTCGCCGCGTTGCTCTCGATCGTCATGACGGTTGTCTGCCTCATTCAGCCCGCCACGCCTCCCAAGGGCGGCGGGGCCGGTTCGCCGTTGATGCAGGCCATCGGCATGATGTCGAACCCGAAGTTCGCGGTCTTCATCGTCGCGTCCTTGGTAGTGGCGGGCACGATGCAGTTCTACTTCCTCGGCACCGCGCGGTTCCTGACCGACCTCGGGGTATCAGGCAAGAACATCCCCGGCATCATGGGCATTGCGCAGGCTGCGCAGGCGCTGGCAACACTCTTCCTGCTCGGCTTGCTGTTCGATGACAAGGTGCTCGGTCCGAAATGGACCATCACCGCCGGCGCGGCGAGCTGGATGATCCTTTACATCGTTTACATGTTGAAGGCGCCGAAAGGTGTCGTGATCGTGGCGCAGGTCTTTCATGGTCTGGCCTACGTGTTCTTCATGATCGCCGGCCAGTTGTACGTGAACAAGGTCGCCCCGCCGGAGATTGCCGGCTCGGCACAGTCGCTGATCATTCTGGTGACGACGGGCATCGGGCTCTTCCTTGGCACGCAATTGGCGGGCTGGGCGATGGACAAGTTCTCAACGAACGGCCAGTTCAACTGGAGCAAGGTATTCATGGTGCCGATGCTCTGCACACTGGCGGGCGTGGTGGCACTGGCGCTCGCGTTCTAACGCGCGCCGTCACTGGATTTGTTCCCGGATTGTTTGATGGTGATTGCGTTGTCAGAAACGCGGTCGCAGATGGGTTTTCATGAACCATATCCTTGTCCTCTACGATTCCAAGACGGGCAACACCGCCAAGATGGCCAAACTGGTCGGTGAAGGCGCGTCATCCATCCCTGATACCGAAGTGCGGCTGCGTTCGGTAGACGCAGCGAAACCGGAAGACCTGTTTTGGTGCGACGGCATGGCATTGGGCAGCCCGACCAACATGGGCGTGTTGTCGTGGAAGATGAAACGGTTTTGGGATGAAACCATGGCCGAGCACTGGATGAAGCTCGATGGCAAGATTGCCTGCGCGTTCAGCTCGTCGGGAGGATGGGGCGGTGGAGCGGAAATCACCTGCCAGTCCCTGCTCACGGTGTTGATGAATTTCGGTTTTCTGGTTTTTGGTGTCACTGATTACGCGGCGAAACTCACCACCTGCCACTACGGAGCGGTGACGGCGCGGGAGCCGCGCACGGAGGACGCACAGGCCGCGTGCCGGCTGCTCGGCAAACGCCTGGCGGAGTGGACGGCGGTGTGCGTCCACGGCCGCAAAGACCAGCATCCAGCCAACAAGATGTCCGAGCGGAAACTGCCGGCGTAGTTTGGGGACTCGCCACCAGGCACAAGGGCGCAGTTCTGTATGGAGGGACTTCCCCTTGTGCTGCGTCAGCCTGTCAACTGCCCGCTCAGAGTGTCTATTCTCGCTCATTAGACTTGACGATCTCCGGTTTTTGGCAACCCTTTCCCAATCATGAAATCTGATTGCCCTGTCCGCTCGACACTTCATATGAACTTCAGTTCTCTCGCTCTTTCTGCCGCTGTCTGTTCGTTGCTCGTCGGCGCCACTCTCGCCTCCGCCGGTGACTGGCCGCAATACCGCGGTGCGAATCACGATGGCATCTGCACCGAGAGAATCCTCGCAACTTGGGCAACACCACGCGTGGTCTGGAAGGCGCCGACTCTTGGCGGGTTCAGTTGTTTTGCGGTAGGCGGAGGCAGGGCTTGCACGCTGGTGCTGGACGGTGGCGAGGAAGCGTGCGTAGCACTCGATGCCGCCACCGGCAAGCAGCTTTGGATCAAGCCTCTCGGCTCGGCCAAGTATGACGGCGGCGGCGACAACGGTACGAAGGAAAACCGCGGCGGCGACGGCCCGCGTTCAACGCCGACGATTGACGGCGACCACGTCTATGTGCTGAGTGCGCAGCTCGCGTTGTTCTGCCTCGATGCCAAGAGCGGCAAGGAGATCTGGAAGAAGGACCTCTGCCAGGAACTCGGTGGCAGGATAATCCGCTGGCAGAATTCGGCGTCGCCCGTGATGGACGGAGACCTCATCTTTGTTTGCGGTGGCGAGGGTGGCGCGCTGGCGGCGATCAGCAAGAAAGACGGCAAGGTGGCATGGAAAGGCGCGGCGGAAACATTGACACACGCTTCGCCGATCGTCGCGACGATCCTCGGTGTAAAGCAGGTGGTCTTCTTTGTGAAGTCGGGCCTGGTAGCCGTGGAACCCGCGACGGGCAAGGAACTCTGGCGCTACGCGTTCCCGTTCAAAGTTTCGACGGCTGCGTCACCGGTGGTGTCGGGAGACATCGTGTATTGCTCGGCCGGCTACGGCGTTGGCTCCGCTGCGGCAAAGATCGCAAAAGCCGGCGGCAAGTTCACCGCCACGGAGCTTTGGCGTTCGGAAGGCAACACGATCTGCAATCACTGGAGCACTCCGGTCGTCAAGGACGGCTGCCTCTATGGACCTTTCAGCTTCAAGCAATTCGGCACCGGTCCGCTGAAGTGCGTCGAGTTGGCCACGGGCAAGGAAAAGTGGTCGAAAGACGGTTTCGGCCCCGGCGGTGTCCTGCTGGTCGGCAACAATTTTCTGGCGTTGAGCGACACGGGCGAGTTGGTCCTGATCGAGGCTTCGCCGAAGGGCTACAAGCAACTCGGCAAGTTCCAGGCCGTCCGCGGCAAGTGTTGGAACACTTTCGCCATCAGCAATGGCCGCGTCTATGTGCGCAGCACCAAGGAAGGCGCCTGCCTCGACGTGGCTGGCAGGTAAAGGCCCGGCGTCTTATTTCACAGGCAGCAACTGCACCGCGTCCACCACGACGTAGTTGTCCGTGGCGGCGTTGGAGATGATGATGGAGGTCGCGCCACCGGCGTCCAGTTCGAACTTGCCCAGTGAGTGGAACAAACCGCCGATCTCCGGCTTGCGGCGTTCATTTACGAGCACCGTTTTCTCACCGCGTGAGGTGCGGATGGTCACAGGGGTGTTGGTTGCGCGATTGTTCAGGCCGCTGTAGGCAAGCCTCACTTCGTAGGTACCGGCTTTCGGCAGGTTCGGGTGGAAGATGATGGTCTTTGCGCCTTTGCCGGTATTGCCGTCGGTCAGGTAGCCGTCGCCGATGAATGGTGTCGAGTGAGTCGAGCGGCCCCAGTCGCCGGTGGCTTCGGCATCGGCGTCATCCAGCACAATGCCCCCGAACTTCTTCACGGCTTCCTCCAGCGACATGCCACGCGAAGATTTCGTACCGGGCGCGTCTGCATCTTCCGGCACATCGCTCGTCTCCCATGGCAGGCGCGCGCCCACGTCGGGCAACCTCTGATTGCTCGCGGCGCGGCGGGCGATTTCCACAATACGCTCCGGCTCGTCATAGACACGAACCTCGCAAACACCGGCGGCTTCGCCCAGGATCAGGCGCAGCTTGGTGGTGGTGACCCGCTCCAAACCAAGCACGTGACGGCGCAGGGGTTTGCCATCGACTTCCGCGATCTTCTTCCAACCGCCATCCACCCATGCTTCCAAGGCAAACTTTTTCGGTGCGTGTCGTTTCGTGAAAAACGTCACGTGGACGACGTTGAATTTCTGCGGTTCGTTCCATGCCAGCTCGACCCAGTGCGGTGGCGCGACGTTTCGGTTGGCCATCCACGCATTGCCCGTGTTGCCAACAACGCGGGCGACGCCGTTGATGACATTTGTGGCGGGCATCGGTTCGCCCTTCGCCCCGATGCCCTCGCTGGAGGCGGTGACGTGCGCGGCGCGTGCGAGGTCGGCAGGATCGTGGTTTGGCATGTCGATGATGTAAGCGCCATCCTTGAGCAACTGTTGCTGGAGTTTGTCGAGATAGCTTCGGTAGATGTCGCGCGGGTTTACACTGCGCTCGATGCACATCCCGGCGGCGGTGCCGGCAGCCTGCCCCATGACAGCGCATGTCATTTGCACGCGTGTGGTGCCCATGCCGATGTGCGTGGCGGAGATGTTGCGGCCGGCCATGAGCAGATTGACGATGTTGGTCGAGTAAAGGCTGCGATACGGGACCGAGTGCAGCCGGCCCATGTAGGGGTGATGCGACGGCAGCCCGCGATGGAAGAACCCCTCCGAATAATGATCGTCGAGTCCCCACGCGCCGTAAGCCACGCGATCCGGGAACAACGTTTGGTTTGCCATGTCGTTCTCAGTGAACACGCAGTCGCCAATCAATCGCCAGCTTTCGCGCACGCCCGTGATGCTGCCGACCCAGACGAGCTTGTGATCGGCGGCCTCGTCCTTGAGTTTCGGGCAGCTGTTCTTCACGTGACCCCACATGCCGTAGATGAGTTTGAGCAGGTCATCGCGAATTTCCTCCTTGTCGCGATACGTGTCGCGCGTGCCGCCCAGTTCAATCATCCATTGCCAGCCCATTTCTGCCGTCAGGTGCGGCGGATGCCGGCGCTCGGGGAAATCGTCGCACGAGTCGAGTTTCACCGCCCACGGCGGCGTCACGAATGGTTGTTTCGTGCCGGTGGACTGGCTGAAGTATTTGAGCGAATTGCCCATGGTTGTGTCGTCGCCCTTTTCCGGAGCGAGCGGTTCGTTGTGCATCGAACGCGGCTCACGGCCGCGGCGGCAGACGGCGCCCGCGTCTTTGCCCACGATGCCGTCGCCGGTGCAATCCACGAAGATGCGCCCTTTGAAACGCATCCGCTCGCCCGAGCACACATCGAGCGCAAGCACGGCAGCGACAGCGTTGGTCGCATCCGGCCGCGTTTCGACGCCGGTGACATGCGTGTTCAAGCGCAGCGTCAGGTTGGGCTCAGCCGCGCAGAGACGCTGGAGGCGGCCGGAATAGTAGCGCGTCTCCACCGCGCGCTGGTTGCCGATGGTGCGGACTTCCTCGATCAACCCGGTCTCGCGCGGATCGCGCGCATCCCACCGTCCGCCGGGCCAGACGCCAACCGGCGGCACGAGGAGCTCGGTGCTGCCGTTGCCGCCGAGCACAGGCCGGTTCTGGATCAGCGCCGTGCGCGCGCCCATCCGCGCCGACGACACCGCCGCCATGCAACCCGCCAGGCCTCCGCCCACCACCACCACGTCGTAGTCGCCCGCGTTCTTGATCTCGCGGCTCACGCCGCCGTGGCGTTCGCGCAAAGCTGCAATGGATTCCCCGCTGTCGGGTGGCGTCCAGTCCACGTCTGTCGTGAACACAATGACATCACACCGTCCGTAGTAACCTGTAAGATCATGCAGGCACACGTCGATGCGGCCGGACAACTCGTGCGTGCCGCCGTCCTCCCAGCACCAGCCGTTCTTGCCGCTCGCGCCAAATTCGTGTCCCACCGGTCTGGCGTTCAGCAGGATCTTGAAGCGCCCCGGATGGTGCTTCGGCGCCCAGTCGCGCGTGCGCGCCCAAACCCGCCACTTGCCTGCGCGCGGCAGGTCAATGTGTGTCGTCGCGTCCTTCACCGGCGTTCCGATGCCGTCAGCGAGCAGATACGGCGAGCCCATTTGGTCCACAAACTGCGAATCGTTGACCCAGCCGCCGCGATCTTCGAACCGCTCGGTTTCGATCCACACAATGTCAGCCGCCGCGAGCCGAAAACCACCAATGACAGCCACCATCAATACCGGCAGCCAGCGTTTGACGGCATTGATTGTTTCGAAGGATTTCATGAAGCGTTTCTCCAATGTTGTTGGTCGCGCGACCTTACCACGGGAGTTGTCCTGCGTTCAACACGAGCGGAATGCGGGCCTTGCGCCCCGCGTGTCTTCCATGTCCCGTCACCATCCCATCAATCTCACCACCGCCGTTTTCAACAGCGTCTCCAGCACCGCCGCCTCGCTGTGCGTCATGGGGATGCCGACCTTCTTCACCTGCTTGGTCGCCGTGTCCTGATGGGACATGTGGATGAAATACGGCGCGCGGTCCGGCGATTCCTGCGACGCCAGCTCGAACGCGCTGTTGGACTTCTCCGTCTTGTGAAACAACTTCGTGTCCGGCGTCCGCCGCTCCAACACCGCCAGCGCCGCGCCAAGATCGTGCAAGCCCCACTTCATCGTGATCTTCTTTTCCCAGTTAAACTGCTTCTCGCCCGACTGGTTCGCGCCATCCACAAATACCGCGCCCTTCTCGCGGTTCAGCTCGAACCGCACCACACCGCCATTGCCGCGCGCGTTGGGTTTGTAGATGGCGTATTCGGGCAGACGATCCTTGCCGGGGGCCTTGTCAGTAGATGATTCCGTCATGGTGTACCTCCGCTGGCATCTTGGTCGTTGGCGCAGGCAGCGTCAAGCCCGCCTCACAGCGGGACGGGCTTCGTCTTTCAATCTCGCACAAGAAAACTCCGCTACCACTCTGTCGTGGCCGGTGTTAGCATCTACAGCAATGTCGCTGGTTCCTGACAGTCTGCACGCGCAAGTAGAGCGCTACAAACGCCGCGCACAACGATTGACGCTCGCCGAGGGTGTCGCACAAACGTTGGCGCTCTTCCTCGGTTTGCTGGCGTTGACGTTCCTGCTGGACCGCTGGCTGTTCCTGCCGCAGGGCGTGCGCATCGCGCTGACACTGGCGGTCTGGGGCGCAACGGCCGCCGGTTTCGTCTGCTTTATCCTGATGCCGCTGCGCAAACGCTGGGGTGACATCGAAGTGGCGTTCAACGTCGAGGCTGCGTTTCCTCAACTCAACGAGCAACTGGCGACGGCGGTGGAACTGGAGGTTTGCCGTGATCCCGACAGCATCAAAGGTTCGCCCCAGCTCATCGCGGCCCTTGTGAACGATCTCGCGAGCCGCAGCAGCCATCTGGACTTTGCCAGCGTCATCTCGCCGTCGCGCGCGATGATGAGTGCCGCCGTCGCTGCCGCGCTGGCGCTAAGCCTCGGCATCTATGGCATCGCGGCGACGGAACATTTCCTGTTGCTGATGAAACGGTTTGCCAATCCGCTTGCGGCGTTGCCGCGTGCCAGCACCGTGAAACTGGTGGTGAAACCCGGCAACGTCACCATTGAGACCGGCGGTAGTGTCACGGTTCGCGTCGAGGTGTTCAACCGGCGCGTTGGCAAGGCCGCAGCGTTCTTTGCCGGCGACGGCCAGTCACTGATGCGGCTTGAAACGCTCGCCACCTCGGCGCAGGCGCCGTCCTCGCCGCCAAAGCTGGGCACGGCCGTTGCGCTCCAGCAGTTCGAGATTCCGCTGCCTGCCGTCAAGTCGAACGCCGTCTATTTCATCCGCGCGGGCGACGCCGAGTCGCAACGGTTTCGCATTGTGGCCCAGCGTGGTCCGCGACTGGA
>CAZGGF010000334.1:0-1557 GCA_964524715.1 uncultured Verrucomicrobiota bacterium
GCTCAAGCAGATTGGCACCATCAAGCCGCGCAGTGCGAATGAGGTTCCGGGATCGAACTGGACTCTGGGGTGCGAGACACTCGACCGCGACTTTGCCGACTACCAACAATACAAGGAGTACATCGTACCGCTGGGCATCAAGACCATCCGGATGCAAGGAGGCTGGGCCAAGACGGAGAAGGTGAAAGGAACCTATGATTTCACCTGGCTGGATACGGTCATTGACGACGCCCGCGGGCGCGGCCTGAACATCCTGCTGGAGACCGACTACGGCAACACCATCTACAAGGGCGGCGGTGGCGCAGATTTGGCCGGTGGTTTCCCCACTTCGGAAGAGGCTTTGGCGGCGTGGGATCGCTGGGTGGAGGCGATGGCGAAGCGCTACAAGAACAAGGTCCGCGACTGGGCGATGTGGAACGAGCCGGATATCAACAAGAAACACAAGCCTGAGGACATCGCTGCGTTCAACATCCGTACGGCGGAAATCATCAAGCGCGTGATCCCCAACGCCCGAATCGCCGGGCTTTCGCTGGCGAGTTCCAACCCAAAGCTGTTGGACAGTTGCCTGAAAGCCCTGGCTGAGAAGGGCAAGGTGGACCTCTTCCATTGGTTCATCTACCACGGCTATGAGTTCAACCCGGATAGTTCCTATCAGAAGGTCGAAGAGTTGAAGGCGACGCTGGCAAAATACTCGACGAAGGCAAAGATGCGGCAGGGTGAGAACGGTTGTCCCTCGGAAACTGCCACGAAGTTTGCGCTCTCCAACCATCCGTGGACGGAGTACAGCCAAGCGAAGTGGGATCTGCGTCGGATGCTTGGCGATCTGGGACATGATGTGGAGTCGGCGATCTTTACCATCTGCGATTTCAACCACACGGGACGTGAGATCAACCGCAAAGGTCTGCTGCGGGCAACGGCAGACAAGAAACTGGAGAAGATCAAACTCGCCTACTATGCGGTCCAAAACGCCGTCGCGGTGTTCGACAATACGCTGGAGCGCGTGAAGCAGCCCGCCGTCGGTGCGATGTATGACAAAGGGACAGCGAGTTTCGCCTATCGCAACAAGAAAACGGGGCAGGCCCTGGTGGCAATCTGGGACAACTCCGGAGTGCCGGACGACGCGTTTGCAACGCGGCCAGCGCACGTCGTGTTGAAGGGCCTTGCCATCAAAGAACCGGTCTGGGTGGACTTGGTCTCCGGGCGGATTTTCGAAATCCCGGTGGACCGTGTCGTGAAGGCGGCCGGGTTCACCATCTTCAAAGACATTCCCCTCTACGACGTGCCGGTGCTGATTGCGGAGAAAGACCTGGTGCTGAGGTAAGGGGACATGCGGAGGCCATCACACAAACGGAGAGTCGTGAAAGTGTTCGAACAGGGCTGAAGGAGCGTTCATGAAGCCTCGACCTTTGCGCTGGTTGAACGTGCAGTTGCTGTTTTCGGCGACGCTCGTAGGTGCGCTGGCGATGGTGAGCGGTTCCCACGGGATGGCTGCGCAAGGACAGGAGATCGGTTCGTTAAGTCATTTCCCACGATACACCGCGCATAATCCTTCCGTGC
>CAZGGF010000335.1:0-1796 GCA_964524715.1 uncultured Verrucomicrobiota bacterium
CACAGGCACCTCGATGCCAGGCGCCATTGTACGCGGTGCCTGAATAATCGGGCGATTCGGCCGCTCGATTGACATGGCGATGAGATCGCGATTGAGCTGCGCCGGCTCCGACAAACTCGGCTGCCGTGTCGGCAACGCCCCAATCTGCAACTGCTGCGGGATCGCGGGCGCCGGCAGAGGGCCAGGCTTTGCGTTCGCCACGCCAGGCCGTGTCATATCGGCAGGCGCCGCAAACTTCTCGACAGCGGGCGGACCGACCTTGCGGATCTGGCCCGCGGCAACAGCCTTCTCTTCCGGCGTCGGTTCCGGCGGGGGCGGCAATGCGACCATCGGCATTTCGACTTTGGAAACCTTGAAGCGCACCGGCCGTTCCTTCGCCGTGACCGGCGCCGCACCCACATTGTAGTGGATCAGAAACACAAACAGCAGAATGTGAAAAATCACCGAGATGGCCACTGCGGCGCCTTCATATTCCAGTCGTTCGCGACGCAACTTGTTCATGGTTCCTTCGGCGCGGGGGATTCAGCGGCCGGCGGCGCCGCGTTTCCTGCGGGTTTCCCGCGCGAAAACATACGATAGGTTGGGAATCTCTGGTCCAGTTCACGCCGCGCCTGTGTCGCGTCACCCGCGCGCCCACAGGCATCAAACGCCGCCGCCGCGCGATCGAGCGCTTCGGGCGTGACCTTGCGATCGTCGTAGAGCGCCGCCACGCTCATATAGTAGCGCGCCCCTTCACGGAAATTCTTCATACCCACATAGAGATCGCCAAGCAACATGCGGATGCGCGCGTTCTCCGAACCTTCAGGATGCCGCTCCAACAACCTCTCCAGCGTATCCTTCGCGTCCTTGAACTCGGCCGTGCGCACGAGTGCCTCGGCCAAACCAATCGCCGCTCCCTTGCCGCGAACGCTGACGCCTTCGTACTCGATAACGTCGCGGTAGTAAGCCGCCGCCCGCTCCCATTGGCCGAGCTGGGCATGCGACCGCGCCGCGTCATCGCTGCACCGCGACCGCAACGCCGCATCGCTGCTGGAATCCAATGCCAGCTTCAGGTAACGCAATGCGGCTTCGGGTTTCCGGCCTTCCATCAGTTTCTCGCCCAGCCACGCATAGACCTCCGCCGGAATAAGCTTCCCATGTCCGCCATCCACCAGCGCCTGCGCATGCAAGAGGGTCTTGTCCAGGTTCTCCAATTGGTAGTATGCGGCCACCAGCTTGGTGCCGGCGCGCACCCGGTTGTCGGCGGGCCGCATTGCAAGCGCCGCTTCCAGGTGTTCGGCAGCCTTGGCCCACTCCTTCTTCGTCAGGTAGTCCGCACCCAGCCAGTAGCGTCCCTCGGCCGAGTTGGGACTCTTCGGGTAAAGCGTCTGCAGCTTGTCGAACGCCGCCAACATCTGGTCGGTGCGCTTGAGTTGGCCGTAGTACACACCGAGTTGATACCACGCCGCTTCGTTGCGCGAATCCTTCGGAAACTCCTTCGCGACGAACTCGAGGTCCTTTGCCGCTTCATCGATCTTGTCCGCCTGCTGCCAGCAGGTGATTGAATGCCACATCACATCCGCGCCCCACGTCGTCTTGGGAAACCGCTCCATCAGCAGCCGATACGTCGTGCTCGCACGCACCCATTCCTTCTGCGCTTCGAGCGCTTCCGCCACCAGCAACAGCACGCTCTCCGCGAACGGACCCTTCGAGTCCGCCTGGATCAAGGCCTCGCCGCGCTGGACGACACGCGCGTAATCCTGCGCCATGAACGCGCAACGCACCGCTTCCGTGCGCGCGGCGGGTGTATCCGCCTT
>CAZGGF010000336.1:0-20822 GCA_964524715.1 uncultured Verrucomicrobiota bacterium
GCCGGAAACAATGCGAGGAAGCCGCGCGCATTTTGGGCGTGCCGTCGCTCCGTGACGCCAACGCTGCGATGCTGGAAAAGGCCCGCGCCAAAATGGACTCGACGGTCTTTTGCCGCGCCCGCCACGTCATCGGCGAGATCGAGCGCACACCGGCTGCCGCGCAGGCCATTTGCACCGGAGACTGGCCGACAGCCGGCCGGCTCATGTATGCCAGCCACACAGCGCTGAGGGACGACTACGAAGTCAGTTGCGTGGAACTCGACGCAGCGGTGGAGATTGCGCAGAAGATCGGCCCGACTGGTGGCGTCATCGGTTCGCGAATGACTGGCGGCGGTTTTGGCGGCTGCACGGTGAGCCTGGTGAAGACGACGGCCGTCGCGAGCATCTCAAAGGAAATCGCCGCGGCCTACAAGAAACGCACCGGCATCGAAGCGACGCTGTTCGTTTCGCGGCCCGGAGCGGGCGCGACCCTCTTGAAGGCGTAGCGGACGCGCTGAAGCTGTTACGGTTTGACGGTTGTCTTGCGCGGTGCGACCAACGCGGTGAGTTGCGGGACGTCGAATGCTTCCAGCAGGCCGAAGCAGAACATTTCCGGCGTCTTGTCCACCGCCCAGTCCTTCTCAATGACTTCCTTCAAGCTGCCGAGCGCGCCTTGAAGCTCGACGCCAGCGACGGCCTTCTCTTCCAATGCGGCGGCTATTAACGAGAATGTGCTGGAGCGCGGTCCGCAGGCAACCAGCGTCACCGGGCCTGTTTTGCGCGCGTGTTGCAGCCAGCGGGCGATCGCGGTGAGTTGGCTGGCCTGCAAGCCGAGTGGACGCTCGCCCACGCCCGCCACAAGCAGCGCAAACAGATAATCCCGCTGCGCTATCTTCGACTCGCCAAAGTAGAACGGGTCCACCGCCACCACGCGCTTGCCGGCGGCGAGCAGCCGCTCCGCTTGAGCCGCCGCGCTCTTGCGGCCTCCGTCAGCGACAAGGACGACCGTTTCCTTCGCCGCACCTCGAGTCAGTTCGACTGCGGGCACCGTCCAGACGCCACCCAGCTTGAGTCTCCAGAAAGTGGCTTTCACACCGTCTTTCTCCTCGCTGCCGGCGGATTCTGCGGCTACCGCGTAGTCCGTTGCATGAACGATCTCTCGCAATCTGGCGCGGCCGGCTTGTTGCCAGCGGTTCAACGCCGCCTTCGCTGTTGGAATCTCGGGGTGACGCGGCAGCGAACGGCTCAGCGCCAGTGCCAGCTTGTTGAAGTCCGCGTTGTCGGAGGGCAGCTCGACGGTTAGCACGGTGTTGGTCTTGACCTCGGCCTCGCAGGGAATATCCACCGCGTCGAACTTTGGGTCGCCGATGAAGAAATCGCCGACCATCCCGTAGAACGCCTCTCGATTGTCCTTTTCGTAATTATGCGTTCCCGGCACGTAATTGATGTGCGAGCGGAGGGCGGATGTCTGGCCGTAGAGCGTAAAGATCGGTTGGACCGCATCGAGCAGCGGCGGCAACGCATGCGCTGCGGCGAAGCAGCATTGGTCTTTCGCATTGTAGGTCAGCAATGTCGGACGCGGTGCGCGCATCGCCGTCAGGTGCGTGTAATCGGCGACGGTTGCCATGTCGCACGGCGTTTGCTCCGAATCGCCGAGGTCGGAGAGATGGCGGGCGCGCGTGCGGAAGCTGGAATAGCCCGCGACTGGGTTGGACAGGGTCACGCGTGTGTCGAGTGAACTGATGAAAATAGTCTGCCAGCCGCCGCCTGAGAGACCGGAGACTGCCAGCCGGCTGTGATCGGCCTGCTCCAGAGACAGCAGCACATCCAGCCCGCGTTTCATTGCCAGATAGAACGGCGACACGCCGCTGGTGCCGCAGAGGTCGAGCTGGTTCATGCGCGTGTGCGTGAAGCCGGCCGTGCGCAGTTGACCCATGCCGAGCCACTCGACGTTGAGCGAGATGATGCCGCGCTTGGCGAGGTTGATGCAGCGTATCTGCTTGTAAGGCGCGGCCTTGCCATAGGCATCGTGGCCGTTGACGGCGAGCATCACAGGCACTTTCCCCGGGAGATTATCCGGCAGATATAGCAGCGCCGGAATCCACAGCCCGGGCAGTGCCTCATAGCGCAGCTTCCGGATCTTGTAGCCCGGGCCGCCGTCGATAGTGTCGAGACATTCGACCTTGGTTTTTGCGTCGCGCCACGCCGTTGCTTCGCCGCGGAACACAACGCGCTCAAACATCTCGCGCCGCAACCGGTCGGCGATCTTCTGCCATTCCGCCGCTGATTTCACTGCCGGCATCAGTGGCACTCGCGTTTCGGTGAACGCTTGCACCTCGGCCATCGGGACGCTCGTGTCGAGAATCGGGTGCTGGAGGAGTGACTGGAGACTGGACGGCGCATCGGACGCCCACGCACGCGTTGCGCAGATGAGAGACAGGGAGACCAGAAGGAAGAAACGTGTTTTCATGGCGAGACAGGATGTTTGCAGCAACGTGTTGCGGATGGAAGCTCCGATTTCCCATCAGCGGGTGCCCCATCCCTTTACGGCTTGTCGCCGGGCCAATGCCACCGGTTGGACGATGTCAATCCAGATGCACAATGCCGCGCTGGATGGCGGCAATGGCGGCCTGGGTGCGGTCGAGGACGCCGAGTTTTTCCAGGATGTGAGTGATGTGGCGTTTGACGGTCACGTCGGAAATATTCAGGGAGACGCCGATTTCCTTGTTGGACTGGCCACGCACAATCAGGTGGAGCACTTCCAGTTCGCGTTCGCTCAGTGGCTCACGACCGAGGCGTTCCTTCAGCCGCGCGGCAAGATCCGCCGGCAGATAGCGTTCGCCCATTGATACGTTACGAATGGCTGCCAGCAATTCCTTCCAGCCGATGGACTTCTGCACATAGCCAAGCGCGCCCGCCTGCATGGCGCTGTAAACGTCCTCTTCGCCTTCATGCACGGTCAGCATGAGCACTCGCGCCTCGGGGAACTCGCGGCAAATCATGCGTGTCGCTTCCACGCCGGTCATGTCCGGCAGCCGGAAATCCATCAACACCACGTCGGGCCGGAGCTTGCGGTGCAGTTCAACGGCTTGACCACCCTTGCCTGCCTCGCCGACCACCGTCAGGTCGGGTTCGAGATTCAACGACCCGGCCAGTCCCATGCGGATGACTGCATGGTCGTCCACCAACAACAGACGGAGTTTGCGTTCAGGTTTCATGACATTGAGATTGTGTTTTCTGCCGCGCCATCGGGCAGCGGCACGACGACCTTGATTTCTGTGGCCTGTCCGGGCTGGCTTGTCAACGAGAAGACAGCGTTCATTTTGTCGGCGCGTTCTCGCATGCCTATCAGTCCAAAACGGCCGCTGCTGGCCGGCATGACTTTTTCCGGGTCAAATCCGCGGCCGTTGTCGCGCACACGCAGCGTCACCTCGTGCTGGCCGTAATCCAGATTTACTTCAATGTGGGAGCCGCCGCTGTGCTTGATGGCGTTGGTGACGGCTTCCTGCGCGATGCGCATCAGATTGGTCTCCACCAGTACCGGGAGGCGGCGTGTCTGGCCGGTGGTCGTAAACTCGACTTTGCGCTGGGTGGTGTTGTCATCGGCGGCCAATTGCCGCAACGCTACGCTCAAGCCGCCTTGTTCCAGTGCCACGGAGCGCAGATCCCAGACCGACCTTCGCGCCTCTTCATGTGTGTGACGCACGACCGCCAGCGCCAGTTCCAGCGACTTGCGCACCAACTCCGGCGATTCAGAGAGCCGCGCCAGCGATGAGTCGATCTGCACGCCGATTAGCGCCAGTTGTTGTTCCAGCGTGTCGTGCAATTCGCGCGCGATGCGCGATCTCTCTTCCATCAGCACCTCACGCTGGACTTTCTGCTGGATGACGCGCGTTTGTCCCGCCACCTGCCGCCTCAACGACACGCCCCACATCAGCACCACGAGAATCGCCGCCGCCAGAAGGCACATCCCCCAGAGGATTCGCTCGGGTGTCCACCACGGCGGTTCCCGCAACAGCACAATGTCGCGCGGGCTGCGTAGAACAAGGTGAAACGACACTGGTCGCCATTGGGGGGGCTTGGGGCGCGGCTCGGGCGAGTAACGGAATTGATTGAGGCACACCCCGGATATCTGCACCCAACTGTCCAGCATCAGCGATGGCGCGTTGGTGCTCGCGTCGGCTTCGGTAAAGTGCGCCGAGAACACGGTGTCGCCGCTTTGCAGCATCAAGATCACATTCTCGGGACGCTTCAGCTGATCCAGCAGCACACCGTCCAGCCGCACCAATTCACCGTCAAATTCGCCACTGCTGGCCTGCGCGGCAGAAATGCGCCGGGGTTGGGGAGGGGGGCCGCCGCCCGTCTTCTTTACGAACGCATTCAGGAGCAGCGGCGCTCCATCGCTGAAGGCGGGAAATCCGACCACATCGACGCGATCGCCTGGACGAAACGGGTTGGTCTCGGGTGTCTCAATGCGCAACGCGCCAGTGTTGTCGCGCAAGTAAAGATGGCTGCCCGGTTCGAACAATGTGACCACGCCGTTGACATGCACGCGCGAGGCCATGTCCGGACGGAACTGCATCAACGACGAGGCCGTCAACCGCGGTAATTGAAAAGCCGCATCGGCGCCTTCTTCGTCCACAATGATGTGATCCAACGACGATACCATGAGGTGCGCACCGACGATTCGGCGCTTCTGGTAAATACCGGCGAATACGCCGCGCAGGGTTACGACTGCGCCGACGAGGTGGGAGGGCGTTTTGATCGGTACCGTCTGCGTGGGCACCATGGCGCGGAACGTGCCGCTGGCAGTGCTGAAGTCCACCATGATGCGGCCCTTGGCCTTGGGGCCAGCGCGAGTTGTTACCCGTCGCACGACGCCTTTGATTTCAATCCATTCGTCCTGATTGAATGGATTGGCCATTTGTTCAGGGGTGAGCACCTGTGGCTCCGGGTACGGCGCGTTGCCGAGCACCTTGGCCCGGACGGGGCTGCCGAATTTCCCGGGGCCCCGGACTTCAGGCGCGAACTGGCCTTGAGCCGAGACGCCTTCGATCTCGATCAATTGTCCTGGTTTCAGGTTCAACGCATCAGAGGCTGTTTGGCCTGGCGAGAACGAAATACCACCTGTCTCGTCCTGCAGAATGGCTGTGTAGAGTTGCCAGTCCGGGTTCCACTCGAAATACGTCACCACGCCGCGCAGTCGCACGGGATGATGCCGTTCGGCCTCCCGCTGGGAGAGCCGTTTCACCTGCACCACATTGGTCAACACCGACAGGGGCGGGACAGCAAATGTCGTGCCTGGAGCCGGCACGTCTGCCGGCCATGCCAGCAACGACATTGCTGGCAGGCAGATTACAGACAACTTGATTTTGCTGAGCCAGTTCACAACAACACACAGCAGTTAAGCCACTTCCGCGTTCGCTTGCAACCTCCAAGGCTGATGAAAACCCGCGGCAGTCCGTGGCGCGCGATTGTGATTTGGTTATCGGGGCATCGACTTCGTGGGTGAATGATACTTTTGGGTCATTGTGGATGGCAATGACCGGGAGCATGATGAAATTGGCCGGCAAGCGGTGCGAGCGTGGTTATGACGCGACAGCGCAATTTATTAAGGAAAGGCTCTTGGCTCATGCGTTTTGATGTAGCGGCTGAAACGGCAAGATTGGCGAAGACTGCGTTGATGGTGACGGTTGTTTTTGGGGCGGTGGTGAGCAGCGCTGTCACGTCGGAGTCGGGGCTCAGTATTTTTGAAAGTCCCACCGCGCCCGTGCCTGAGGGGCCGATTGACAAGATCGTTTTTGCGAAGCTCGCGTCACTGAAGATCCAGCCCACACTTTGCACCGATGCGGTGTTCGTCCGCCGCGCCTACCTCGACATCATTGGCACGCTGCCCACGGCGAAAGAAGCCAAGGAATTCATTGAAGATCAGGATACGAAGAACAAGCGCCGCTTGTTGATTGACCGGCTGTTGGCGCGCGATGAATTCGCCGATTACTGGGCGATGCGGTGGGGCGACATCCTGCGTATCAAGGCGGAGTTCCCCGTCAATCTCTGGCCGAATGCAGCCCAGGCGTATCATCGGTGGGTGAGGGCTTCGCTTGCGGATAACAAGCCGTATGACCAGTTCGTCAACGAGATGTTGACCGCCAGCGGCAGCAACTTCCGCGTCGGGCCGGTCAACTTCTATCGTGCCATCCAGAGCCGGACGCCGGAAGGCATTGCGGGCGCCGTGGCCCTGACGTTCATGGGGACGCGCACCGATTCTTGGCCGACGAATAAACTGGCGGGCATGGCGGTCTTCTTCTCGCAGATCAGTTACAAACCCACCAGCGAGTGGAAGGAAGAGCATGTCTTCTGGAACCCCCTCGGTTCCAACGTTGTTCTCGCCAGCAGCGTGCCAGGCAAAGACCGTATCACCGCTATCGCGCAACCTGCTGAAGCCACGATGCAGACGTTCGATCCCGTGGCGGCCAGCCACGGCGCATTGGTGGGAACCTTCCCGGATGGAACCAAAGTCAAGTTGTCTCCAAACAAGGATCCCCGGGAGGTCTTCGCAGACTGGCTGGTCACGCCGAAGAACCCCTGGTTCACGCGCGCCATTGTGAATCGCGTCTGGGCTTGGTTGGTCGGGCGCGGCATCGTCCATGAGCCGGACGATTTTCGGGACAACAATCCGCCGAGCAATCCTGCGTTGCTGGCCTGTCTGGAAAAGGAATTCATCGCCGCGCGCTATGATCTGAAAAAACTCTACCGATTGATCCTGAATTCCCAGACGTACCAGCTCTCTTCCGCGCCCAAGTTCACCACGCCTGAAGCCGAGGCCAACTTTGCGAGCTATTCCCTGCGTCGTTTGGATGCGGAGGTGTTGATCGATGTCATCAACAAAATCACCGGCGCGACGGATCTTTATACCAGTCCCATCCCGGAACCGTTTACGTATATCCCGGAGGGCAAATCGGCGGTAGCCATCGCAGACGGCAGCATTACCAGTCCATTCCTGACCTTGTTCGGACGCACGGCGCGCGCCACCGGCATGGAAAACGAACGAAACAACAAGCCGGTTCCCAGCCAGTGGCTGCATATGCTCAATTCCAGCCACATCTATCGCAAGATCAACGAGGGTCCCCAAATAAGGGCGATCATCGATACCGGCCACAAGCCGCAGGAGATTATTGAGGACCTTTACCTGACGATCCTGTCGCGGTTCCCGACGGCCGAAGAGATCAAGAATCTGGAAACATATGGCAAGGTGCAGGTGATCAAGATGCCGTCGATCAAGAAGGACGGCAAGTCGATCAAACAGCCCGACAAAACCATTATCGTGAAGCGGCGCGACGACTGGATTGATATCGCCTGGGCGTTGCTCAATAGCGCGGAGTTTCTCTATCGGCACTGATTTTTTGCAAATTTGTCTCGAGGCATGATGAATTTCCGGCCCAGTCCGGATTGCAATGAAAGGATACTGAAAAGATGAGCGTGAGCCACAGTTCGAAGAGCGGAAAGAACATCTCCCGGCGTGAAGTACTGCGTCGCGGTGTCTATGCGACGACCGGATTGATGCTGGCCGATCGTTTGGGACCCCAGGCATTCGCGGTGGCCTCGCCATCGACGTCCGCTCCCACCAAGACCAAAGCCAAGGCCAAGTCGGTCATTCAGGTTTTTCTTTGGGGCGGCATGTCGCACAACGACACGTGGGATCCGAAACCGGAGGCGGGTTACGAATACATGGGCGAATTCGCCAAGGCGATTCCGACCAATGTGGACGGCATCCAGGTCGGCGAACTGTTCCCGATGCTCGCGAAGCAGGCGGACAAGTATTCGATCATTCGCAGCATGACGCATCGCAACAACGGCCACGAAACCGCGGCCTACCTGATGCAGACGGGCCACACGCCTGGCGAGCGGTTGGCGTATCCAAGCGTCGGGGCGGTTTTCGCGCTGTTCAAGGCCAAGGAATACAGGGGCATCATTCCGCCCTACGTGGTGAGGACGCAGGCGCAGGGACGGTTCTCCGAAGAGGGATTCTTGGGGCCGAAGTACAAGCCCTTGGCCACTGGTGGCGATCCGAACGCGAATAGGTTCGAGGTGGAAGGGGTTGTGGCTCGTGCCATCGCCGACGACCGTCAGAAGAGCCGGCGTGAGTTGCTCGAGAAGATGAATACGATGGGCAAGGCGATGGCCGCCAGTCCGCAAATGGCCGCCGCGGAGGAATCCAAGAAGGCGGCGTATGATTTGATTCTGGGCAAAGGCAAAGAGGTGTTCGATCTCTCCCTTGAGAAGCCGGAACTGAGGGACAAGTATGGACGGCACACGTTTGGGCAGGAGTGCTTGGCGGCCCGCCGAATGGTGGAGGCGGGTGTTCCTTACATCGTCATCAACTACCCCGGCGGGTGGGACACGCACAGCAACCACTTTGCAACCATGCGCCGTCAGTGCCCGAATTTGGACCAAGGTTTGGCGATGCTGCTGCAAGATTTGAAAGACCGTGGTTTGCTTGAGACCACCATTGTGTGGTGCACTGGCGAGTTCGGCCGCGGTCCCAAAGTTGACTGGCAGCCACCTTGGAATGGTGGTCGCAACCACTACGGCAACGTGTTCAGCGTACTGGTCGCCGGCGGCGGCTTCAAAGGTGGCCATATCGTTGGCTCATCCGACGCAAAGGGCGAGGAACCCAAAGATCGCCCCGTGTATCCGGTGGACCTCATCGGCAGCATCTACCAGTTGGCGGGCATTGACTTCAACGCGAAGCTGCCCCACCCGATGGGCCTGGAGGCCCACGTGTTGCCCTCCGCTGCGGAAGGCGTGAAATCGAACGGACTTTTGACAGAGATCATGTAGTAAATTGCGGCAACCACGGAATGCACGGAAGGACACGAAAGGAAGCAGTTTTGTTTCGTGCATTCTGTGCATTCCGTGGTTCTTTTTGTGTGCAAGCATGGAGCGGCTTATGGACAAAGTGAAATGGTTCGCGGTTCTTGGAATGGCCGGTGCAGTGGCGATGGTTCAACCGGCATGGGCGCAGACCAGACCGTATATCGGTTTTGCGTATCCCGCTGGCGGCCAGCAAGGCACGACATTTCAGGTCAAATTGGGTGGACAAGCGATGGCGGGCATCAACGGTGTGGTGGTTTCCGGATCAGGCGTGACCGCCAGACTGATCGAATATCACCCCTCGCTGGGACCCATTGACATCACTTTGTTGAGCGAACAGCTGAGGGATTTGCGGAAGGCCAAGACCATGCTCTGCTCGGCGTCGCCCACGACAGGCTCGGGAGAGATGATGATGGCACTGGGGGACGAGATGATGATGTCCTCGCAGAAATCCGGTCCAAAGGCTCCGACAAGCACCGGAGAGCCGATGATGTCATCCGGGGATGAGATGATGTCCTCGCAAAAGGCCGGGTCGAAGAGCGCCCCGGTGATCGACAGTGCCGCTGTCGATGAGTTGATGGCCAAACTCGACAGAAGAATTCGCGCCTATTGCAATCGGCCGGCTTCTGTCTCGCTTGCCAGCCTCGCTTATGTGGAAGTCACGATAGCGCCCGATGCGCCTCCGGGTGAACGGGAATTGCGCTTGGTGAGCCTGCGTGGTGGCGCGTCGAACCCGCTCCCTTTCTATGTCGGCCAGCTGCCTGAATACTGCCGCAAGCCGATGAAGACGGCTGATTATCAGGTGCTCGGCAAAGAGAATCTCGCCTTGCGGAAGCGGCCGGACAACGAGATTGAGGACCGCGTGGCCATTCCATGCACAGTGAATGGCCAGATCGCTTCCGGCGAACTCAACCAGTATCGGTTTGAGGCGCGCAAGGGCCAGCAACTGGTCATGACCACCTTGGCGCGGCAGTTGATCCCGTATGTTGCCGACGCCGTGCCCGGCTGGTTTCAGCCCGTGCTGACGCTCTACGATGCCAACGGCAAGGAAGTGGCCTTTGACGACGACTATCGCTTCAAACCGGATCCGATCATTGTCTATAGGATCCCCCAGGACGGCGAATATGTGTTGGTCGTCAATGACGCCATCTTCCGGGGCCGCGAGGATTTTGTCTATCGCGTCACCATCGGCGAAACGCCGTTCATCACGAGCATCTTCCCGCTGGGTGGCCGGGTGGGCGAGCCGGTCTCGGTCAGAATGAAGGGTCTGCATCTGGGCGCTGCCCAACTGACGTTGCCTGCGAAGGACGCTGAAGCGGGCATTCACCAAGTCGTTGCGAACAAAGACGGATTCCTCTCCAACCCCATGCCGTTTGCCTTGGACACGCTGCCGGAAATCTTCGAAAAGGAATCCAACAATCCTTCAGAACGCGTGCAAAAAGTGACGCTGCCCGTCATTATCAACGGGCGCATTGACAAGGAGGACGACTGGGATGTTTTTGAACTCTCCGGCAATGCGGGCGACATGATCGTCGCGGAAGTTTACGCGCGGCGGCTTGATTCGCCGGTGGATTCCGTGATCAAACTCACCGATGCGAGAGGCCAACTGGTGGCGTTCAGTGATGACCGGGAGGATATCAGTGCGGGCATCAACACGCACCATGCGGATTCCTACTTCATGGTCAGGCTGCCCGCGGACGGCACCTACTACGTCCACATCGGCGATACGGGACGCAAGGGTGGTGAAGAATACGGCTACCGCCTGCGTATCAGCGCGCCGCAGCCTGATTTTGCGTTGCGTGTGGTGGCCAGCAGCATCAGCGTCCGGCAGAAGAGCAGCACTGCTTTCAGTGTCTATGCTACGCGCAAGGACGGGTATGATGGCCCCATCAAGATCACCTTGAAAGACCCGCCGCCCGGATTCATTCCTTATCCTGTCATACTCACCGGCACTCAGAACATCACGCGGATTGCTTTCAAGACAGATCTCGCAACCAAGGGACCTATCAACATCACGGTTGTGGGCAGCGCAAAGATCGGAGACAAGGAAGTCACCCATGCAGCCGTGCCTGCCGAAGACCGGATGCAGGCGTTCTTGTGGCGGCATCTTGTGCCTGCGCAGGACCTGAAGGTTCTTGTTTTCGACGGTTCCTACGAACCTCCGCCTGCGCGTATGCCACGGGATATTCCGCCCGAGGTGCTGGTCCGGGCGAAGGTCAAGGCGGCTGAGATGCAGGCCAAGGGGCAGAAGTTCACCAAGGGGCAGGCGGCTGGTCGCGTGCGACAGCTCAAGATGCTCTATGAAGAGGGGTTGTTCACGAACAATTTCTACGGCGAAAAAGTCGCGGAATGCGAATGTGCCGCGCAGTGAAAGACATGGCGTTGTTGACTGAAACGGCGGGTGGAACGCGCGGAGCGCGTGCGCGTGTTGAGATTTTTGGGATCCCGTGTTTCTTTGTGCAGGTAGGTAATTACTGGAGCGTCTTATGAGCAAAGTCCAATGGCCTGCGATTTTGGGCCTGATCGGCATGGCGGTAATGGCACCCATGGCGCACGCGCAGGCAAGACCTTACATCGGTTTTGCATATCCCGCCGGTGGCCAGCAGGGGACTACGTTTCAGGTCAAGTTGGGCGGACAGGCTCTGGATAGCATTACGGGAGCGATCGTCAGTGGTTCCGGCGTCACAGCCCGGCTGGTGGAGTACCAGAAGAAACTAGGCCCCCAGGATATGCAGTTGTTGAATCAACAACTGGCGGAGTTGAGGAAGACGCAAACGAAGGGGGCCTCGAAAAAGAAATCGTCGGATGACGAGATGATGATGATGTCCTCGGAGGGATCGGCTGGGAAGGCTTCAGCAGTCGCAAAGGATGAGGCCACACGGAAGCTGATGGAGAAGATTCAAAACCGAATACGCACATACGTGTTGAGGCCTGCCAGTGTTTCCCTTGCCAGCCTTGCTTACTTGGAGGTTACGATCGCTCCCGATGCGGCGCCTAGCGAGCGGGAGTTGCGGCTGGTGACCCTGCGCGGCGGCGCATCGAATCCCCTCCCGTTCCATGTCGGTCAGTTGCCCGAATACTGCCGCAAACCGATGTCAACCACGCCTTTCCAAGTGCTTGGCAAGGAGCAACTGGCTCTTCGAAAACGGCCGGAGTACGAGGTTGAGGATCGCGTATCCATCCCGTGCACCGTGAACGGCCAGATCGCTTCCGGTGAGGTCAACCGATATCGGTTCGATGCGCGCAAAGGCCAGCGGTTGGTCATCACCACACTGGCGCGACAGTTGATCCCGTACCTCGCCGACGCTGTGCCCGGTTGGTTCCAGCCTGTGCTGGTTCTCTATGACGCGAACGGGAAGGAACTGGCGTATGACGATGATTACCGGTTCAGGCCTGACCCGACGATCGTTTATCAAATTCCGAAGGATGGTGAGTATGTGTTCACCATCACCGACGCGATCTATCGTGGTCGCGAGGACTTTGTCTACCGTGTCACCCTCGGTGAGCTGCCGCTTGTCACGAGCATCTTCCCGCTGGGCGGCCGCGTGGGTGAGCCGCACTCGATCAAGATGAAAGGCTTGAATCTTGGTGACGCCGAATTGACGCCGCCGCCCCAGGATGCCGGGCCGGGCATTCAGATGATCGCCGCACACAAGGATGATTTCATCTCCAACCACGTGCCGTTCGCTCTCGACACGTTGCCGGAGGCCTTCGACAAGGAGCCGAACAATACCCTGGCGAACGCGCAGAAAGTGAAGCTGCCCGTCATTATAAACGGCCGTATTGACAAAGAGGACGACTGGGACGTTTTCACATTCTCCGGCAGGGCTGGCGACATGATCGTCGCGGAAGTCTACGCGCGCCGGCTTGATTCCCCGGTGGACTCCGAAATCAAATTGACCGATGCCAAGGGCCAACTGCTTGCGTTCAGCGACGACCAGGAGGATCTCGGCGCGGGCATCAATACTCACCATGCGGATTCCTACTTCAGGGCCAAGCTGCCGGCTGACGGCACCTACTACGTCCACATCGGCGACACCGGGCGCAAGGGTGGCGAGGAATATGGCTATCGGTTGCGCATCAGCGCGCCCCGTCCTGATTTTGCGTTGCGTGTTGTGGCCAGCAGCGTCAGTGCCCGGCAAAGAAGCACCGCTGCTTTCAACATCTATGCCATGCGCAAAGACGGCTACGATGGCCCCATCAAAGTCACCCTGAAGAATCCTCCGGCTGGATTCACCCCTTATCCTGTCACCTTGAACGGCACCCAGAATATCGCCCGCCTGAGTTTCAAAGTGGGTTCGGCGACCCAAGGTCCGATCAACGTCACTGTTATCGGAAGCGCGAGGATCGGGGACAGGAGAATCGTCCATGAAGCCGTGGCGGCGGAAGACAAGATGCAGGCCTTCCTGTGGCGGCACCTTGTTCCTGCACAGGAGTTGAAAGTCCTCGTTTACGATCCTTCCTATCGGCCTCCGTCGAGCCGCGAGCCGCGCGAGATCTCGGCCGAGGTGATGGCCCAAGCCAAGGTCAAGGCCGCCGAGTTGCAGTCCAAAGGGCAGAAGTTCAGCAAGAAACAGGTGACCGGCCGGATACAGCAGATCAGGTATCTCTTTGACGAGGGGCTGATCACCGATGATTTCTTCGGCGAAAAAACCGCCGAATGCGAAGCCGCCACGCAGTGAGACGCGAGACGACCGCGCGAGCTTTGCGAGACTACTCGCCCATGACCTTGATGATGGCCCGCTTTCGGCGCTGGCCGTCGAACTCGCAGTAGAACACCTCCTGCCACGGGCCGAGGTCGAGTTTTCCATCCGTCACCGGCACGATCACCTGATGGTGGACGAGGATGTTCTTGAGGTGGCTGTCGCCGTTGGTTTCGCCGGTGCGATGGTGGCCGTAGTCCTCGCGGAAAGGCGCGAGCGACTCCAGCCACTTGTCAATGTCCTGCCAGAGGCCCGGCTCGTTGTCATTCACCACCATGCCGGCGGTGATGTGCATTGCAGACACCAGCACCATCCCTTCGCGGATGCCGCTCTTGCGCACCGCAGCTTCCACCTTGTCCGTGATCCGCACGTATTCGCGGTGTTTCTGCGTCTGAAACCAGAGATACTCGGTGTGGAATTTCATGATGGCATCCATCATAGACCTGGCAGAGACCCGGCTGAAGTTGATTTTTGGCCCCCGAAGCCTTTTACTGGACGGAACGTCTATGACGAAAAACTTCAGTGGTTTGGTTGAGTTCATGCCGTCCTTCGGTCCGCGACCGGAGGTCAGCCATGTCGTGTTCGATTTTGATGGCACGTTGTCATTGATCCGGCAGGGCTGGCCGGAGGTGATGGTTCCCATGTTCGTGGAAATGCTTCCGCGCCTGCCCGGGGAGTCGGACGAGGCTGCGCGGCAGCTTGTCACCGACGACATCATGCGGCTCAACGGCAAGCAGACGATCTACCAGATGATGCAGCTCGCCGAGCGCATTCGGGAACGTGGCGGCCAGCCGAAGGAGCCGCTCTGGTACAAGCACGAGTACCTCCGCCGCCTCGACGAACGCATCCGTTCGCGCGTGGACGCGCTTCGCAGCGGCGCGGCGCGGCCGGACGATTTTCTTGTCCATGGCTCGCGGCCGTTGCTGGAGATGCTGCGACAGCGCGGCATGACGGTCTACCTCGCCAGCGGCACGGACGAGCCGTTTGTGAAGACCGAGTCCGATTTGCTCGACCTGACGCGTTACTTCGGACGGCACATCTATGGCGCGCAGGACGACTACAAAACTTTCTCGAAGAAGATGGTGATCGAGCGTATCCTGCGTGAGAACAAGATTGCCGGCGCGCGCCTGCTGTCTTTCGGCGACGGGTACGTTGAGATCGAGAACACGAAGGAAGTCGGCGGCCTCGCGGTCGCGGTGGCCAGCGATGAGGCCGCCAACGGCTCCGGCCGCATGGACGAATGGAAGCGCCGCCGGCTGATCGGCGTTGGCGCGGACGTTGTCATTCCGGACTACCGCGACGCCGGCGCACTGCTCGAACTTATTTTTGGAAAATGAACTCGCCTGCTCCGCTCGATTTGTCGAAGTTGAAAGTCCATCCGCTGGCCCAGCGGAAAAGCCTGAGCCAGATTCACGACATTCTGGTGAACCCCGATACTCCGCCGCCCGCTTGCCCCGCGGCGGCGGCGGCGGCCGTGGAGAACTGCGCGCGGCAGATTGTGGCGGCGCGGAAGAAGAAGGCCAGTGTCATCCTGATGTACGGGGCGCATCTGGTGAAGAACGGCGGCGCGGCCGTCGTTGAGCGCCTGCTGGCTGGCGGTTGGGTGACGCACCTTGCCACCAACGGCGCCGGCACGATCCACGATTGGGAGTTTGCGTTCCAGGCGAGGTCCACCGAAAGCGTGCGTGAGAACGTCGCCACCGGTTCCTTTGGCACGTGGGACGAAACCGGCCGCAACATCCAGCTCGCGCTGCTGGCGGGAGCGCTGCGCAGCGAAGGTTACGGCGTGGCGCTGGGTCGTTTCATTCATGAGGACGGGGTTGCACTGCCAACCACGGATTCCCTGGAGCAGGCGTTGCGCACCGACCCGGCGCATCCGCTCTCGTCTGCATGCGCGGATTTGCTGGTCGCGATGCGGCAGCACGGTCTTGCCGCCGGTCGCATCGAGGTGAAGCATCCGTGGAAACACACCTCCATCCTCGCCAACGCTTTCCGCCATGGGGTTCCTGTGACCGTCCATCCCGGCATTGGTTACGACATCATCACCAACCATCCGATGTATAACGGCGCGGTGGTTGGCCGCGCGGCGGCCATTGATTTCCGGCTCTTCGGCCGCGCGGTGGACGGACTCGACGGCGGCGTGGTGATGTCGGTCGGTTCTGCGATCATGGCGCCGCAGGTGTTTGAGAAAAGCCTGAGCTGCGTCAACAACCTCCGCCTGCAAGCCAGGCGGCCGATTGTGCGCGACCACAGCATCTACGTGGTGGACTTGCAGGATGGTGGCAACTGGGATTGGACGCAAGGCGAGCCGCCCCGGACCAATCCGGCCTACTACCTCCGCTTCTGCAAGAGCTTCTCGCGCATGGGTGGCGCGATGCACTACGTCCAGTGCGACAACGTGGCCTTCCTGCACAATCTCCATCATCAACTGCGACGCGCATGAACCGACAACGCTTCAACGACCTCACGGCGCTCTATCCCCGGCTTCGCATCGCCATCGTCGGCGACTTCTGCCTCGACCGTTATCTGGAGATTGACCCGGCGCGGAGTGAGACCTCGATCGAGACCGGCCTGCCTGTCCATAACGTCGTCGGCGTGCGCAGCCAGCCCGGCGCGGCCGGCACGATCCTCAACAATCTTGTCGCCCTTGGCATCGGCGAGGTTCTTCCCATCGGCTTTGCCGGCGATGATGGCGAAGGTTTCGAGTTGCACCGCGCGCTGCAAGCCAGGGCTGGTGTCAAGATGGACCATTTCCTTCTGACCGCCGGTCGTCGCACGTTCACCTACTGCAAGCCGCTTGTGATCGAGCCCGGCAAGGAACCGGTGGAGTTGAACCGGCTCGACAGCAAGAACTGGACGCCCACGCCCGTCGATGTTCAGGACATTCTCATCAAGTCGGTCCGCGCCGTCGCTGAAAACGCGGACGCCATCATTCTGATGGACCAGGTGGACATGGCGGAGACCGGCGTCGTCACCACGCGGCTGCTGGAGGCCATCAAGGGTGTTGCTGCGAATCGGCCCGGATTGCTCATCATGGCCGACAGCCGGCGCGGATTGAAAGGCTATCCCGCCGTCACGTTCAAGATGAACGCCGTCGAATTGAGCGCGCTGACCGGCGCGGCGAGCAAACTGGCCATCGAAGAAGTCGAATTGCTGGCCGGGTCGGTTGCGCGGCGGCACGGTCGCACGGTTTTCGTCACGATGGCCGAGCGCGGGCTTCTCGGCGCGACGCCGACCGGCCAGGTGGCGCATGTTCCTGCGTTGCCGTTGCGTGGGCCGATTGACATCGTTGGCGCGGGTGATTCCGTCACGGCGAACCTGAGCGCCTCGCTGGCCGCTGGCGCAAGTTTGCGCGAATCGCTGGAGATGGCCGCCATTGCTTCCTCTGTCGTCATCCATCAATTGGGCACCACCGGTGTCGCCACCGTCGCCGACATCGGCGCCTTTGTCTAAGGAGTGCAATCATGGAATGCAAAAAGCAGACGAACGCCAGGCGGTGCAATTGCAGCTATGCCGGTTGTTCCAAGAAAGGGGCTTGCTGCGACTGCCTGCGCTATCATCTCGACATGCGGCAGCTCCCCGGTTGTTGTTTCCCTGACGAGCAGGAACGCACCTATGACCGCAGTTTCGAGCGTTTCGCCCAGCTCGTGCAGACAGGCGCGGTCTGACGGACCATGCGAGTTCATTGGGGAGGCATTCCAATCGCGCCGGATTTTCAGCCGGAGGCGGACGGCTGGAACCCGATCCATGAGCCATCGCCGGGGATCATCCAGTTTATCGCCTTGCCGCTGGCGATTGTGATTGGGGCAGTGCTCGGCTGCATTTTGCACTACGTTGCGCCGCGCGGCATCTGCGGTCACGGAAGCGTGAGTTTCTCCAGTCCGAACGTTCTCCTTTTGCTCGTCGGCATGGTGGTGGTTATTGGCTTGTTCCTTGCGGTGCATGAGATGATCCACGCGCTGGTCCACCCCGCGCAAGGTCGTACGGACAAGACCCTCATCGGCATCTGGCCAAGCCGGCTGTTGTTCTACGCGCACTACGAAGGGGTGTTGTCGCGGACACGGTTTCTGGCCGTGTTTGCTGCGCCAATGGTCGTGCTCTCGCTCTGCCCCATCCCTCTCATCGCGTTGCTGGATGCGTGGGGAAAATGGCCGGCGGTCGAGATGTGCCTGACGGTGCTCTCGCTGATCAACGGCCTTTCCTCGGCCGGCGACGCGCTGGGCATGATCTTGGTCGCGTCGCAGGTGCCCGCGTCCGCCATGGTGCGCAATCGCGGCTGGCGTACCTATTGGAAACTGCCGGCCAGCGAGTCCCGCTGAGGTCTTCGCCTACGCCTTGATGTCGTCGATGCGCGCGTCGAGCTTCTCCTCGGACTTCATCACTTCATCCCATGTCACTGTGCGGCCGGTGTAGGCGGCCATGCGTCCCATGATGGCGATGAGGTTGCTGCGAACGCTGATGGGCACGGTGCCGTTGCTGACGTCTTTCTTGCCGACCAACTCGTGGAAGGTCTTGATATTGGCCTGCGTGCCTTCCTTGTAGATGGCGTTGGTCCGGCCGCCGCGATAGAACGCGTCGCCTGCGCCGCGGATCATGACATTGCCGCCGTATTCGGTCAGCAGCGCGCCTTTGGAGCCGTACATCTTGTTGATGATGCCGCCTGGCGCGTCGCAGTCGAACTGCCGCGAGTGAAACGCCACGCCGACCTTGTTCGGGTACTCATAGGTGAGCTGGAAGTTGTCCCAACAGTTGCCGACGTCCACGCGGACCTTGCGGCCGCCGGTGCCGCTGCAGCGCACGGGCGGCACATGGTTCATCGCCCAGTTCATCACGTCGAGCGTGTGGATGTTCTGCTCGACGATGATGTCACCCGACAGCGCAATGTCGAACGCCCAGTTGCGCAGCCGCGCTTCTGACGTGTTGCCGATCGGTCCCTTCAATCCGAGCCGGCCGCACTGGTAGCTCGATTCGCCAAACACGATCTCGCCGATGGCGCCGGCGTGCACGCGCTTCATCGCCTCGATGAAGAACTCGTTGGCGCGCGTCTGGAAATCCACCTGGAAAACCAGCCCCTTCTTGGTCGCGAGCTTGCCGCTCGCCTCGATGGACTTTGCGCCCGGCACGTCCACCGCGATCGGCTTGGCGACATAAACGTTCAGCCCTGCCTCGACGGCTTCTCGCGCCTGCTGTGGATGGAAATACGGCGGGCTGATGATGGCTACCGCGTCAAGGCCGCCCTTGGCCATGAGCTTCTCGGCGCACTTCAATCCCGTGAACGTCTGTTCGGGCTTCAACTGGAACTTCGCGGCAACGGTATCCACGCGGTCCTGAAAGAAATCCGCCACGCCGGCGATTTCGTAGCCGCCGTGTTCGTTGAACAAACTGGTGATCCACGAGCCGCGTCCGCCGCAGCCGATGACACCGAGCCGAATCTTGCCGCCGGCGCCGGCACTGTGCGCGGTGGTTGCAGCCAGCGTGGAGGCCGTTGCAAGGCCGAGACTGGTTTGCGCGAGAAACCGCCGGCGCGAGATGGAGGCGGTGGAGACGTCATTGGTGGAAGGCACGAGAGAAGAGTTCATGCCCGCCATTTTGGAAAACAGCGCACCGCTATGCAACCACGAAATCGCAGCCTCACGACGCATGCCTGCGACACCTCGCAAACCGTCAAAGCTCGGTGGCGTATTGCTGCACTTTCGCGACCGCCTTCACGATGTCGTCCATGTCCCGGCGCGAACCAAGCAGCGTGGATTGGTTCAGCCAGACCGCTTCGCCGGCGCACGCCTTCTCGCACGCGGGGCAGCTTACGCGGCTGTAATCCAGGTCCGGCCGCGAGTGTTTCCAGCCCGTATAGGGGCCGAAGTTCTTCTCCAGGAACAGCGGTTGCTTGTAGAGCGGCATCGGGTAGCCGGGGGAGGCGTTGACGCCTTCCGCTTTCAGCGCCGCCAGGAACTTCTGGCGCGGCTTGCCGTCGAAGCGCGTCGCATCGTAGCGGAACATATAGAGGTGGGCGGTCACGCGCGTGGCGAAAGAATCGCGGCGCATGGGCCGGATGCCGGGGATCTTCGCCAGTTCGCGATCGAGGTAGAAGGCGTTGGCTTCCCGCCGGTCGGTCTGTTTCTTGACCCGCTTCAGTTGCGAGAGCAACAGCGCGGCCTGCATCTCCGTCATGCGATGGTTGCCGCCGATGAGGAAATGGGCATACCAGTTGCCCGCGGCCTTTTGGTGCACGGCGAGCCGCCCGGGCAGCGTGCCATCGGGGCGTGGCTTGAGCCGGCCGCAGTTGTGCAGCGATTTCACGATGGCGTACAACTCCTCGCTGTCGGTGGTGAGGAAACCGCCTTCGCCCGCCGTGAGGTTCTTCGAGGCCTGAAAACTAATTGCGCCAAGCTCGCCAATGCAGCCCAGCCCCTTGTTCTTCCAGCGCCCGTTCCAACCGTGACAGGCGTCCTCCACGATCTTCAACTTGTGTTTCTTGGCGATGGCCAGGATGCGGCTCATGTCGCACGCCTGCCCGGCGAAATGCACCGGGATGATCGCCCGCGTGCGCGGGGTGATCGCCGCCTCGATCAGGCTCGGATCGAGATTGTAGGTTTCCGGATCGATGTCTACGAATACCGGCACGGCGTTGCACTCGACGACCGCCGTTGCCGTTGCCAGGAATGTGTAAGGCGGCACGATCACCTCGTCGCCCTCTTCAATGCCAATGGCGATCAACGCCAGCCGCAGTGCCGTCGTGCCGTTGGTCAGCGCGACACCGTAGCGCGCGCCCTGGAACTCCGCGAACGTCTCCTCGAACTGCCCGACGATCTTGCCGGTGGTGCATCCCCAGACGCCGCTTAACACGACGCGCGCCACTGCCTGCGCGTCCGCTTCCGTAAAGAACGGCCAGCCAGGGAACGGTTTCGTTCGCACTGGTTTGCCACCGCATATTGCCAGCTTGCTCATTGAAAAATCTCCATTGTCTTCCATGTCATCGCGCCAACAACTGTTGACGCCCGACATCCTGAATCGTCCAACACATGGCGCTCTTGCGCAAGCAGGATTCGCGAGTGACACAGCGGAGCGAAATCTGGTAAAGATGATGCTCTCGCGCGAGGACACGCATTATGAAGACCAGAGCGATGAATTTGGCAACACTGGCTGTGACGCTTCTGGCTTTTCAGCCTGCCGGGGCAGAGGTTTCGCTCGCGGCGTTGGAGGTCAAGGGCAGCAAGCCGCTGGCGATGGGTACTTTTTCCAAGTCCGCGGTCATCCATCCCAACCGCG
>CAZGGF010000337.1:0-2316 GCA_964524715.1 uncultured Verrucomicrobiota bacterium
ACGCGCAGGCTCTTGACGGTGCCGCGTGGCACGCCCTGCAAACCGGGGCCGCTGTAGATGTCGGCTATGTGAACTTCCGCCGTCCGGCTATCCGGCACGATGCGGTCGGGAATCACCGGCGGCCGTTTGCGTGCCACCAACGGCTGCGGCTCGAACAGCGCCGATCCCCCGAACTCCGCGATGAGCGTTGCGTTGTCGAAAACGTCCACGAGATAGATGCCCCAGAGGCTCTGCGGCGTCGGCTTCATCGAGACGAGGAAATACTTGCTGCTGAGCGGATGAGGATGCGTGGTCAGCGACGGCAGTTCCTTGAGATAGTGATGTTTGACGATGGCGTCGCAAACCGTGCCGGCGACCGGCTTGCCGCGTCCGGGGATGAGCTGCAAAAAACCCGTTTGCTCCGCCGGCAGAACCTCCGGCGTAACGGCGATGGGCTTGCCCTCTTCGCCCCACTCCTTCGACGCGGGCCGGCAACGGAAAGGATACGCGCCGCCCAACGCGGGATCCATCAGAGCCATTCGACCACAATCACCGTGATCGTGATGGCCGCTGATGATGCCGACGATGCGCGTTGGATGATCGGGCACAGGCTTCGCAAAACGAAATGCGGTTGGAAACCATGAATTGCTGCCGTAGAGCGCGATCTGGCCCGTGCCGTCGGGATTCATGCTCATGCGACGGCGCGAAAAATAATGTGGGATGTCGCTATACTCCCAGCGCTGATACGACACGCGGCCGTCGTTAAGCACGATCGGGTCGTTGCCGTGATCCTGGTCGAACGTCAACTGACGCAATGATCCGGTCGCAGGGTCGAGCGAATAGAGTGTCGCGACCTGTTGTTGGCCGCTGAGGCAGGGGACGCCGTGGTAATTTGCCGTCGAGGCCACGACGAGCTTGCCGCTCGGCAGATAGCAAGCGTCGAAGAAATCGAGGTCGGGGTAATTTGCCGGCGTCAACTGCTGCAAGCCTGTGCCGTCGCTGCGGACTTGTAAGACGGCCCAGCGATTCCGATCGTCAATACTGGAGAACAGCATCCGGTCGCCGCCAAAATCGAGACGGACGTCGCGCAAGATGCGGCCGCCATCGGTCTTGTAGAGCCGCGCCAGGGTGGGTTCGCCGCGAAGATTGGAGAGGACGGCGATTTCGTTATCATAGCCACTACGAGGCATGGAGGCATGGCACAGGTAGTTCGCCGGCACGAAACCGGTGCTGGTGGCGGGAGTTCGCCGCACCACCAGCAGTTTGTCGAAATCGAGCAATGGATTCGCCAGCAGCGCCGTCCGCACACCCGCCATGATTCGCTTGATCGTGGCGGGATCAGCTTCCTTGCCGGAGGCCAGCAACTCTGCGCGTTGCCGTTCGAACTCCGCCAGCGCTTTGAGGTGTGTCGCCGCGTCGTATCGGTCCGGAAAACTTCTCCGCATGTCCTCAATCGCCAATCGCACCGCTTCCAGGTTGACGCCGTTCAGCATGGCGACTTGCGTCTGAACACGCGCTTGCTGCGCTCGCGCCGCGCGCTGCTGCGGACTGAGCCGCTTCAACTTTGCGCCGTCGGGCGATTGCAGCCGCAGTGCGCAGATATGCGGGAACGGCCCTTCACGCTGAAGCACAATACTGTGCACGCCGCGTTCGATGCGCAACGTGCTTTGCTTTTCCCACTTCGCCGACTTCGTCTGCCAGCTCCCCGTCACACCGGCGAAGCCAGTGTGCGCCTTCGTTCCGTCCACGCTGATCTCGACCGGCCGCGAATCGTGCGCCGCATACAACGCGAAGAGCGTGTAGTCCCCCGTCACCGGGAACTCAATCACATACTCTGCGCGGTCTGGCGACACGCCTCCGTGCCAGATGCAGGAGTGCGCGTCGGCATACGATTGCCCCGGCAGGCTCACTCGGACGTTGCCATCGTCGAAGTCGCGCGCTTCGATGGTGAACTCCTCCACAGCTTGGACGAGGGCAGGCAGAGCCGCCAACAGAAAGGCCGTGATACGGATGATCGCTTTCATTTTGTGGCACGCAGTCGTTCCAGTCGAACTTGCCGATACTTTACCAAACGCCGCTTCCGCCGCGCCATAGAGATTCTGGCCGAACGACTATCAAATTTTGACCCACGAAACAGTCGCAACATAGTATGTTTTTTCTTTTTTCTCCCGGGTTTGGTTCTAACATTGGGGCACGCAGGATGCGCCATGACAGACGACGAGATATTGATCCAGCTTTCGCAACGCCTGATGGAACAAATCGAGGAGGCCATTGACTGCACAGTGGGTGTGGGGGTCCTTGCGGCGGGGAAGCGAACTGGACGGGTGCTCAGCCTGG
>CAZGGF010000338.1:0-3160 GCA_964524715.1 uncultured Verrucomicrobiota bacterium
GTTCCACAACCACGGTGGGCCGTGCATTGGCAGGATGGCGGCGGATTTCAGCGGACGCACCGGCAGCCCTTACGACGACCGCAACCCGGCGTGGCTCATGGCCGGTGTCGAGCGCGACACGCCGCAAGGCAAGGTCATTCATTGGTCGCAGCCGGAAATCCTGCTCTACGACGACGACCCGTATATCCGCATGAGTTATCCAGATCTCGTCGAGGACGGCGGCAAGTTCTACGTCACCGAGACGCAGAAGAACGTCGGCCGCGTCCACGAAATCCCGGCGGTGCTGGTCAACGGCCTGTTCAACCAGTTTGCCAACAAGACCATCGCGACCAACAGCTTGTCACTCAACCTGCCGGCGGACAAACCGATGCCGAAGGAAGCGCCGATGCCCAAACTACCGGCACTGAATTCCCGCGACACCAAGCGCGCCGACCACGGCGGCAAGGACGCGCGCGCCGGCTTCAGCCTCGACCTCTGGCTCCAACTCGACTCGCTCAAGCCCGGCCAGGCCATTCTCGACAGCCGCGACGAATCCGGCAAAGGCATCCTTGTCTCGACCACCGACACCGGCACGATCCGGATCGCGCTCAATGACGGCCGCACCGAATCGTCCTGGGACTGCGACAAGGGAGTGGTCAAAACCGGCAAACTGCAACACGTCGTCATCACTGTGGACGGCGGCCCCAAGATCATCATCTTTGTCGTCAACGGCATCCTCTGCGATGGCGGCAACGAGCGTCAGTTTGGCTGGGGCCGATTCAGCCCGAACCTGCGCACTCCCGCCAGCGACGCAACGTTGAAGATCGCTCCCGCCGTTCGTTCGTTGCGCATCTACAATCGCGCCCTGCGTACCAGCGAAGCGGTTGGCAACTGGCGGGCCGGCAGGAAATAACAGACAACCGCCCCTGCTGTTTCAGGGTAGCCGGGCATATCCTCTCCCGGCCTTGTGGTTACGACGCGCAATGACCCAGAAGAGCGTGGCTGGCTGCTCTCTGTGCCACTGCTTCCACGAAGTGACCGCTTGCCACAGCGACGGGATGCGGTGGTGGGGCGGGAGTTGCGGCAATGTGCAACGTTGGATTGGGCGTGTGCTGCGAAGTGGTGTGGACGGAGACGTGGCGCACGCCGGCCTTGTGCAGGGCGGTCGTCACGGCGTGATGAGCCAGTTCGGGGCGATTGCACTCGCGGCTGAGATGGCCGAGGAAGATGTGCCGCAGCCCATCGTGCGCGACCTGCACGGCGGCTTCGGCGGCGGCTTCGTTGGAGAGATGGCCGAACCGCGAGAGGATGCGCTGCTTCAACGACCACGGGCGATTGGCGTCCTGCAACATGCGCGGGTCGTGGTTGGTTTCCAACATGAGAACATTGGCGGATTTCACGCGCTCGAGCACCAGCCGGGTACAATGGCCCAGATCGGTCAGAACGCCGATATTGCCGGACTCGTGCCGCAGCAGGAAGCCGACCGGGTCGTGTGCGTCATGCGGCACTGTGAAACTCTCCACCAACACGTCGCCGATCTCGAACGCGTGGCCCGTCTGGAATACGCGCCACTGTTTCAGGTCCGGCGATTCCTCCTGCACGGCCTCGGCGGTGAGGCGGTTGGCGTAGACGGGAATCTCGTAACGTTTGCAGAGCACCGGCAGACCCTGCGTATGGTCGTGGTGCTCATGTGTCAACAGGACCGCGTTCACATCCTCGAGCTTGCGACCGATGCCGGCGAGGCGCGTGGCGATCTGCCGGCCGCTGAAGCCGGCGTCGATGAGCAGCCGCAAACGCGACGTTTCAACGAACGCGCAATTACCGGCTGACCCGCTGCCGAGGATGGTGATTGTTGCTGCCACTGCCGCTGAGCGTAGCTGGCTGAAGGGGTTGTCACAAGAACGAAAGTTGAAACGGGGAAAAGAAATTCACCGGAGAACTGATGCGGGCCCTGCGTCTCGTCTCAACGTCGTGACCGGCCCCCGCCGCCATTACTTTGGTTGCAGGGCCTGCAACTGTCTCATGTAATTGTCGAGCAGTTGTTGTTGCCCCGCGGGATCAAGGCTTGCGACAACCCAGAAGTAGATGATGCTCAACGCGCCCAGCACCAGCCCGGCGAAGCCGAGGATGATCCCGCTGACTGCCAACACCCGGCCGCGCTCGCGCCGCTTGCGAATCTGCGAGAGCGAGACAAAGCCGCAGAGAATCGCCGGTATCGCCGGGAAGCAGCAGCACAGGCCGAACTGTGCCAGCACGAAGCTCCAGATCGCCTGCGCGTTCACCGGCGGGCCGACGATCGGCGGCGCGCCCGCTTCGAGCCACGCCGCAAACGCCGCATCCAGCTCGCGCCGCTCACCCGCTGTCTGCCACCGGTTGTCGGCCGATGACCAGACGACCATCTTTTTCGTCACGCGCGCCTCGCGCGTCCATCGCTCCAACGTGGCGAAGTCCACGGGGCCGTATTCCCGGTTGTCATCGCCGCGGATGCGATAGGAAATGGAGGACGGTTCGCTCATCTGCCGATGTTTTCCACGTGGGCCCTGCAGAGGAACCAGAACAATCCCAACAACGTATTCAATAGGATGGAAAAGATGCCGACGGCGATGCTGGCGATGGCCAGTCCCCGACCGCCCTCATGACGTTCCTTGATTTGCGACAGCGAGATGATGCCGAGGATGATCGCGACGAAAGAGGAACAGCCGCAGCAACCTAAACCGACGATTGCCAGCGAAAGGCTCCACACGGCGAGCACATTTGTGCGCGGCACCGGGGGCGGCGTCATCGGATGGACAGCAGGAGGCTCCGGGGCGATTCCATGGGCTTCGGCCAGTTCCGCGATTTGCACGGCGGGTTGCCAGTTGCCGGTGCGCGAGTCCCACACCTTTGTCTGGCCGGCGACCCGGCCTTCGCGCATCCATTGTTGAAGCGTCGCCAGGTCGATGGGGCCGTATTCCTTGCCGTCACCGCCGACGATCTTGAATGTGGGTGATGCTGGCGTGCTCACGCAAATCTCCTTGGTTGATTGATTGTCGACAGTCTCCGTCCGCAGGCTCCTTTTACCAGAGAACCTCCGCCGAGTCGAGGGGCGAAAAACCGCTTGCGTTCGCCGGAAGCGCCGCTAGACTGCTGCCCAGTGAACAAGATGACGCAACATTGGTGGTGGCATGGATCGGGCCTCAAG
>CAZGGF010000339.1:0-1829 GCA_964524715.1 uncultured Verrucomicrobiota bacterium
AAAGCGTCGCAGCCGGCATGCTGGATACACGTCGGCTATGCCAGTGGCTACAGCTCGTTCTGTCTGGGCCGCAATATCTTCTTCATCGAGAACCAGTGCGAGGCCTGCGGTGACCGCAGTTGCATCGCCACCAGCAAGGACGAGGCCTCGTGGGGTGACAGCCTCAAGCCGCATCTGCCGTTTTTCCAAGCCAACGATATCTGGGGCAAGGTGAAGACGCTGTCGCAGGAATTGCGCCGCAAATCGCGCGAGCTGGCGGCGCAACGCAAGCTGCTTGGCTGGGGCATGAGCACGCCCAAATCGCCGTTCATCGAAGTCCGCAGCGAGGCGTTCCGGCGCGTGCTCGAACTGGCCACCCGCGTGGCGCAATTCGATTCATCGGTGCTCATCAACGGCGAAACCGGCACCGGCAAGGAAGTGCTGGCGCGTTTCATTCATCGCCAGTCGCCGCGCTCCGCCCGGCCGTTCGTGGGCGTCAACTGCACCGCCCTGCCGGAGACGCTGCTGGAGAGCGAACTTTTCGGCCACAAGGCCGGCGCGTTCACCGGCGCCACGCGCGACCGCGCCGGTTTGTTCGAACAGGCAGAGAAAGGCACCATCTTCCTCGACGAGATCGGCGACATCACGCCGGCGATGCAGATGAAGCTATTGCGCGTCCTGCAGGAGCGGGAAATCCTGCGCATCGGCGAGAATGAGCCGCGCAAGATTGACGTGCGCATCATCGCAGCGACGAACCGCAATTTGCTGCAAGCCGTTCGCGAGAGCCGCTTCCGCGAAGACCTGCTTTACCGGCTGCGCGTCATCGAAATCGAAATCCCTCCGCTGCGGCTGCGCAAGGACGACATCCTGCCGCTGGCGCGACACTTCGTGAAACAACTGGGCGAGCGGCTCAAACAGCCGCAACTGCGGCTCGACGCGACCTGTGTGGATTTCCTGCTGGATTATCCCTGGCCCGGCAACGTGCGCGAACTGGAGAACGCGATGGAGCGCGCCACCGTGCTGTGCGCCCACCACGTGATTTTGCCGGAGCATCTGCCCTCGCACGTCGTTCAACCCGGGCTGGGCCAGATCACCTTTGGCGAGACCAGCCTGAAGACGCTGGCCGAAATGGAGCAGGCTCACATCCAGGCGGTGATGCAGGCAGTGGCGGGCAATCAGACCCAGGCGGCGAAGATTCTCGGCATCAGCAGCACCACGCTGTGGCGGAAGCTGAAGCAGCAAAAATAAAACAGGCTGGCGGCTCATCACGGTCGGTTTCCGCGTAGGCTTGGCATCCGGGGACCCGTGCGATAGCTTGCGGGGCGTGGAAACTTTTTCAGAATGCCGGTGACCGTCCGCGACGGATGAAGACGCCCATCTATCTCGACTACCACGCCACCACGCCCGTGGACCCACGCGTGATGGAGGCGATGTTGCCGTTCTTCTTGGAACACTTTGGCAACGCCGCGAGCCGCACGCATGTCTTTGGCCGGCGCGCCGCGGAAGCGGTGGAGTCGGCGCGGGCGCAGGTGGCGGCGCTGAACGGCGCGCGATTGCCGGAGGAGATCGTCTTCACCAGCGGCGCGACGGAGTCGGACAATCTTGCGATCAAAGGCGTCGCGCAGGCCTGCCGAGACAAGGGCAACCACATCATCACGGTGACAACGGAGCATCGCGCCGTGCTCGACGCCTGCAAGCGGCTGGAGCGGGGCGGCATCGCGCGCACTTCGCGCACCACCTCGACCACGCGGCGCGCGGCGTATTCCACGTCCTCTTCCGTCGTGAACCGGCCCAAGCCGAAGCGGATCGAAGTATGGGCCAGTAAACGCTTCACGCCCATCGCCCGCAAC
>CAZGGF010000340.1:0-2202 GCA_964524715.1 uncultured Verrucomicrobiota bacterium
CGCGGCCTGAGCATGCTCGCCAACGTCCACCGGCTCGATGCGGACACGAGCGGCGTGTTGCTGCTGGCGAAGACGCACGAGGCGCTGCGCGAGCTGTCGAAACAGTTCAACGACCGGACTGTCGGCAAATCCTACGTGGCGTTGGTGGAAGGCGAGCCGGCGGAAGACACGTTCGAAGTGGAATTGAAGCTCGGCCCCCATCCGGCGCGGCCGTGGCTGCAGATCGAGCTCCGCCACGGCGGCAAGCAGACGCTGACGCGGTTCCGGGTGCTGGAGCGGTTCCGGCTGCGGGCGTTGCGCGGACAGCGGGAGAGCATGCCTTTCCTGAGTTGCACGCTGGTTGCCTGCGAGCCCGAAACGGGGCGGACGCACCAGATTCGCGTGCATCTGCGGCACGCGGGATACCCGATCCTGTGCGACAAGGTTTACGGCGAGGGCGAGCGGAGCGCGCTGTTCCTGTCGCAGCTCAAGCCCGGCTACAAGCCGCACGCGGAGACGGCGGAGCGTCCGTTGCTGGGCCGGCTGGCGTTGCACGCGGAGCGGCTGACGGTGACGCATCCGACCACCGGCGAGAAGCTGGAATTGGTGGCGCCATTGCCGAAGGATTTCGCCGTTGCGTTGAAGTATCTGGGGAAATTTGCGGCGACGGATCCGGGCACGGCCGGGCACTGATGCTTCCCTGGTTCCCCGCCGGGAAGCGCTCACACATACGACGAGACGCCGAAATGCATGCCAGTGCCACTTTCCCGCTCGAGGGTGAGCAGGGTGGACCCTATGCGCAGATGGTCGCCTTGATGCAAAGTCGCTTCCGAGACCTGTTCCCCGTTGACGTACAAGCCGTTGCTGGAATCGAGGTCGCGCACGTGCAGGCCCTCGGGTGTCATGGAGAGTTCAGCATGCCGGCGCGACACCATGGCGTCGGCGATCAGGATATCGGACGGCGTATCGCGCCCGATGACGAGCGGCTTGGTCATCAGAAACGCGCGCTCCTTCGGCTCGCCGGGAAACCGGACCCAGAGCGCCATCATTGCCAGAGACGATCGGCCGTCTGATGCGGCAGCAGACGGGCCTTGAGGCGCACCGGCGGACGCGACCTGACCGCTGGCTTTCGTCGTGTGAACGCGCATCTGGGGCCCGGCTTGCGGCGCCGGAGGTTGCACCATCGTCTTGACCGACAAATGATCCAGTTGGGGCGCAACGGCTTTCCATCGCTCGGCGGGGTCCTTGATCAACGACGCGTTAATCAGCGACTCCAAGTCCGGCCGCAAACCGGGGCAAAACCGCTGCAACGGCGGCGGCTCAACAGTCTGATGCGCCTCCGCCCATTCCTCGTAGGTGTCAGCCGTAAACGGCGAACGGCCGGCAACCATTTCGTAAAGCATGATCCCCAGATTGTAAAAGTCGGCGGCGGGGTCGCCGCGTTCGCCGGCGAAAATCTCCGGGGCGCCGTAACGGGGCGAAACAGCCACGCCGCCAAGGTCCACCGTGGGGCCCTTGAGGGGCACGGCAATGCCGAAGTCCATGAGTTTCACAACACCATCCTGGCGCAGCATGATGTTGTCTGGTTTGACATCGCGGTGGATGACTCCTCGCGCATGCGCCGCGCACAATGCCTGCGTGATGCTGCAGGCGATGTTCCACACCTCGTCCGGGGCAAGCTTGCCGCGGCTTCCCATCCAGTCGCGCAGACTGCGGCCCTGGACGTATTCGAGCACCAGGAACATCGTGCCGTAGATCTCGATGGTTTCGTAAAGAGAAACGATGTTCTCGTGCCGCAGGCCGGGCATGGCGCTGGCTCCCTGACGGAACTGTTCCAGGAAGCCGGGCCGGGTGACGAGCGCGTGGGGAAGCATCTTCAGCGCCAACACGCGGGGCTCCGGATCGTCCTCCGGCGTGATGTTGCAGAGGGCGCGATAAACCCATGCCATGCCGCCTTCGCCAATCGGGGCGATGACGGTGTAGGAACCGATGCGCCGCGCCAGCAGGTCGCTGCCCGACCAACTCAGCCGATGCGCCACCAGGCGCGTCAGGACCATTTTCAGCACGGGCATCCGGCCGCAGAGCGATTCAAAATCCGCCGCCGACAGCCGGTCCAGTTCGCAATCCGTGGTGGCAATGCCGTCGGCATTGCGCGGCTCGCGGTTCAACAGCGCCCTCTCGCCGACCAACTGGCCGGTGCCCAGCCCGGCCCGCACCCCCCGC
>CAZGGF010000341.1:0-16355 GCA_964524715.1 uncultured Verrucomicrobiota bacterium
GAAGGTGCCTGCCGTCGGAGTCGTGCTGAGGAGTCTTGACGCCGGCGGCAAATTTGGCCTAAGCGCCTACTAATACTCCGGCGGCCTCCGCGGCGTCGGCGCAAAGTGCGTCAACGCCCTCTCCGAGTGGTTCGAGGTCGAGATCTCGCGCGACCTCAAGATCTACCACATGAAGTTTGGGCGCGGCAAAACGGTTTCGCCGCTCGAGGTGATTGGCAAGTCGAAGCACACGGGCACCAAGATCACGTTCAAGCCGGACGCGGAGATTTTCCATGCCACCACGTCGTTCAAGTACGACACGCTCGCGGCGCGCATGAGGGAGCTGGCGTTTCTGAATCCCGGTCTCGAACTTATTCTCACCGACGAACGCGACGGCAAGACGGAGACGCTCTACTACAAGGGCGGCATTTCGGAGTTCGTCAAGGAGATCAATCACGCCAAAGAAGTCATTCACTCGAAGCCGATTGTCATCAGCAAACAAAAGGACGACGTGTTCGTGGATGTCGTCGTTCAATACAACGACAGCTACGCTGACAACATTCTCTGCTACGCGAACTCCATCTCCAACACGGATGGTGGCACGCATATGTCCGGTTTCCGCACGGCACTGACCCGCGCCATCAATCAATACGCGAGGGCCAATGAGCTCGTGAAGGAGAAGGATCCGCCCATCTCCGGTGACGACGTGCGCGAAGGTCTGACCGCCGTGGTCAGCGTGAGACTGCCGAATCCCCGTTTCGAGTCGCAGACCAAGGTCAAACTCGTCAATACGGAGGTGGAAGGCCTTGTCTCGAGCTGTGCCTACGAAGGCCTGATGACGTTCTTCGAAGAGAACCCGCCGACCGCGCGCAAGGTGGTGGACAAGTGTTTGACCGCCGCCCGCGCCCGCGATGCTGCGCGCAAGGCTCGAGATGCCGTACGCAAAAGCGCACTCACCGGCGGCGGCCTGCCAGGCAAACTGGCCGACTGCTCCGAGCGCGATCCCGCGTTGTGCGAACTGTATCTGGTCGAGGGTGACTCGGCCGGCGGTTCTGCGCGCATGGGCCGCGACCGCAAGTTCCAGGCGATTCTCCCCCTCAAGGGCAAGATCATCAACGTCCAGAAGGCGCGCATAGACAAGGTGCTTGCCAACGACGAAATCCGGACGATGATCACGGCCATCGGCGCCGGCATCGGCGAGGGCGAGGGCGAGGGCGCGTTCGACATTGCCAAGCTGCGCTACCACCGCATCATCATCATGACCGATGCTGACGTGGACGGTTCGCACATTCGCACCCTGCTGCTCACGTTCTTCTATCGGCAGATGAAGCAGCTCATCGAGAAGGGCCACGTTTTCATCGCGCAGCCGCCGCTCTACAAGGTGAAGCGCCGCAACCGCGAGGAATACGTGGACAGCACCGAGAAGCTCGACAAGATGCTCATCGAGCTGGGTTGCGACGATGTGAAGCTCATTCGCGTCAAGGACGAGAAGGAGCTGACTGGGGCGCAACTCCAGAGCCTGTTGGACACGCTCGTCGAACTCGACAAACTGGCCGACGCCGTCAAGCGCCGCCGCGTGGACATCGAAGCCTATCTGGAGGCACGCGACCCGAAGACGGGAGAGCTGCCGCAATACGCCGCCCGCATCAAGACCAACGGCGAGGAACACGTGGAGTTCCTTCGCGACGACCGGGCGTTGAAGAAGTTCAACGACGAACACGACATCGAGGATGATGACGACACGCCTGAAACCGAAAACGGCAAGGCAGCCGCTTCGGTCGCGAAGCCGTTCATAAAGACCTACGAGATTTACGAGGGTGCGGAGATCGCAAAACTGCTCGCGACGCTCGAGAAGAAAGGCATTGATGTCGAGCGGTATCTTCCGCCGCCGCGCGATGAGAATCCCAACGCAAAGCCCAAGCCGCTTTTCGAGGTGGTCGAGGGCGAGAACCGCTCGCCGCTGTTCTCGGTCAGTGAAATCCTGCCGCGCGTCAAGGAAAACGGCAAACGCGGCATGACCATCCAGCGCTACAAGGGTCTCGGTGAAATGGACCCGGAACAGCTCTGGGAAACCACGATGGACCCGGTCCGCCGCAAGCTCATCCAGGTCAAGATGCCCGATCTGGCCAAAGCCGAGGAGATTTTCACCATTTGCATGGGTGACGAGGTGGAGCCGCGCCGGCACTTCATCGAAGAGAATGCGCTTAACGTGCGCAATCTGGACGTTTAACCGCTACCGCTTTGCGCACCCCGAACACAGGTTTATCCGCCAATCAGCCTTATCTGCCCATCATGTACGTCCAAAACGAAAAATTAAGTCCCGTCAACATCGCCGACGAGATGCAAAAGTCGTTCATCGATTACTCGGTGAGCGTCATCATCTCGCGCGCCTTGCCCGATGCTCGCGATGGTTTGAAACCGTCGCAGCGACGCATTCTCTTCTCGATGTTTGAACTGGGGTTGTATCCAAACCGCCCGTTCCGCAAGTGCGCCAAGATCGTCGGTGAGACGATGGGTAACTACCATCCGCACGGCGACCTTGCCATCTATCCGACGCTCTATCACATGGCGCAGGACTTCGCGATGCGCTATCCGCTCATTGATGGACAGGGCAACTTCGGTTCCATCGACGGTGACGATCCGGCGGCCATGCGTTACACCGAAGCGCGCCTGACGCCGCTGGCGATGTTGATGCTCGCCGACCTCGACAAGGACACGGTTGATTTCCAGCCGAACTACGACGAGTCCAAGGTCGAACCGAAGGTGCTTGCCGCCGGGTTCCCCAACCTCATCTGCAACGGTACCACCGGCATCGCGGTCGGCATGGCCACCAGCATCCCCCCGCACAATCTCAACGAAGTGGTGGATGCGCTCATTTATCTGATCGAGCATCCCGACTGTGAGGTCGAATCGCTCTTCAAGTTCGTCCAGGGCCCCGATTTTCCCACCGGCGGCACCATCTGCGGCCGCGCACCCATTCTTGAGGCCTATAAGACCGGTCGCGGCTCCATCAAGCTCCGTGGCCGCGCCGGCGTCGAGGAACACGGCGGCAAGGAACACATCGTCATCACGCAGATGCCGTTCAATGTTGCGCCGTCCACCGTCGAGACGCAGGTCGCCGCGCTGGTCAACGACAAGAAGATCGAGGGCATCTCCGACATCCGCAATGAAACCAACAAGGATGGCGTGCGCCTGGTCATCGAGCTGAAGCGAGGCGCGATTCCAAAGATCATCCTCAGCAACCTTTTCAAGCATACCCAGCTCGAAACGACGATTGGCATCAACATGCTGGCCATCGATCATGGCCGGCCGCGAACACTGAATCTCAAGCAACTGCTCCAGTGCTATGCGGAGCATCGGCGCGAAGTGATTGTCCGCCGGACGCAATACGAACTGCGCGCGGCCGCGGCCCGCGCCGAGATTCTCGACGCCTATCTCATCGCACTGGCCAACCTCGATGAGTTCATTCGCATCATCCGTGAGTCGCGGACTCGTGAGGAGGCGAAGATCAAGTTGCTGTCGTTCTCCTGGACGCGGGCGCAGGTCCAGCACTTCGGGATGCACATCCGCAGTGAGGCGCGCCTGGTCGGTGGCCGCTACGAATTCAGCGAGGGCCAGGTGGACGCGATCCTCGAACTGCGCCTCTACCAGCTCACGGGCCTTGAGCGCGACAAGATCGTCAAGGAATACAAAGAGATCATCGATCGCATCGCCGAACTGCAGGGTATTCTGGCCAGTGAGGCGAAGATCTGGGGCATCGTGGAAAAGGAGCTCAAGGAACTCCGCGAGAAGCATGGCGATCCGCGCCGTACCGATATTGTCCCCGATGAAGGCGAGATCAAGATCGAGGACCTGATTGCCAACGAGGCCGCCATCATCACCATTACGCACGGCGGTTACATCAAGCGTACTGCCGTTTCCGCCTACCGGGCGCAGCGCCGCGGTGGCAAAGGTGTCAGTGGCGCCGACACCAAGGACGACACCGATTTCGTCGAACACTTGTTCACAGCGAGCACGCATGACTTCATCATGTTCTGCACCGACGACGGCCGGATCTACTGCGAGAAGGTTTACGACATTCCGGAAGCGGGTCGTGCTTCCCGTGGCAAATCCATCGCCAATCTGCTGGCGTTGCGGGAAGGCGAGAAGATCGCCGCGATGATTCGCGTCCAGGAATTCAGCGACAAACTGCACCTGTTCTTTGCCACCCAGAATGGAATCGTTAAGAAGACCAATCTCAGCGAATACGCCAACGTCCGCCGCACCGGTGTGGCGGGCATCAACATCGAGAAGGGCGACCAACTCATGGGGGTGCGCCTGACCACAGGCAACAGCGAACTCGTGCTGGTTTCGCGCGGCGGCCAGTCCATCCGTTTCCACGAGGAAGATGTGCGCGACATGGGCCGCACTGCCACCGGCGTCTGGGGCATGAAGCTGGAGGAGGGCGATCAACTTATCGGTGTTGAAACGGTCGATCCGCAGGCCACATTGCTTGTCGCGGGCGAAAACGGCATCGGCAAACGCACGGAATTCGAGGAATACCGCAAACAATCGCGGGGTGGCAAAGGCATTATCACCATGGCCACCAGCGAGAAGACCGGACGTGTGGTGGGTGCTCTGAGTGTGACCGACAGTGACGAGATCATGTTGACCACCGCCGGCGGCCAGACGGTTCGTTGTGCCGTCAAGGACGTGCGCGTCTGCGGCCGCAACACCCAGGGCGTGCGACTGATTCACTTGGGTTCGGGAGACAAGCTCGTGGCCATCGCCCGCGTCATCAGCGAATCCCAGGAAGACGCCGCCGAGAGCGCGCCATTGATCCCGACGCCGCCTCCGGAGAACAAGGGTTAGCCGCGAGGCCGTCGCCAACACAAACCGCGGTTGATGTTCAAGAAATGAAACCGGACCTGAAATCGCTGACGCAGGACGAGATTTCCCGTTTGTTGATCAAACAGGGACATCCACCGTATCGCTCGACGCAGGTGGTTCAATGGGCCTACGAACGGGCTGCAGAGTCCTTCGAGGCGATGAGCAATCTGGCGCTGCCGTTGCGGCAGTGGCTGGCGTCGGAGTTCGATCTCTGGACGGTCAAGGAATTGCGCGAACAGCACGCAACGGACACGACTGAAAAGTTCCTCTGGCAGTTGCGTGATGGCCAGCTCATCGAGACTGTCCTCATTCCCGCCACGCCTGGCCTCAGTTCCCGCTCTGACCGCCACACTGTCTGCGTTTCCACACAAGTCGGTTGCGCTTACGGCTGCAAGTTCTGCGCCAGCGGCTTGAACGGTTTTCGCCGAAACCTGACCGCAGGGGAAATCGTGGACCAGGTACTGGCCATCGTTCGCATGGGGCGCACGACGGGCATTCGCGTCGGCGATGCGCCTGCTGTGGCTGACCCGAAGTTTCGCGTGCAGAACATTGTCGTCATGGGCATGGGCGAGCCGCTGGCGAACTATGACAACCTGATGAAGGCGTTGAATATTATCAACGCTCCGTGGGGCCTGAACATCGGCTCGCGGAAGATCACTGTGTCCACTTGTGGTTTGCCGGCGCAGATCAAGAAACTGGCCACTGAGCCGCTGCAAATCCGGCTCGCGGTTTCACTGCATGGCACCACGGACAAGGTTCGCGACCAGATCATGCCGGTGAACCATGCGCATCCGATTGGCGAGTTGGTGGAGGCGTGTGAGTATTACGCCAAGACCAAAGGCCGGATGATGACGTTCGAATACGTCCTGATCGAGGGTGTGAATGACGATTTGAACATGGCCGACCAGCTGTCCGCCATGGCCCGCCGGCTTCATGCCAAGGTGAACCTGATACCGTACAACCCGATGAAGGACCTGCGGTGGCAGCGGCCATCCATGGATCGTTGCTATGCATTTGCCGCACGCGTGAAGAGCCGCGGCGTGGCGGCAACGCTCCGCATCGAGAAGGGCGGCGATATAGCCGCAGCCTGCGGTCAGTTGCGGCTGCAAGCCGAGAGAAAGCCGGCAGAATGAAAGGTGGGGGTGGACAGCCGCAGGGGGGCCGCAACGATGCGTCCATCTCCGTCCAAGCGATTTGCGGCGTGTTTGCGCCAGTTTGCCAATGAAAGCGTTTGAGTTTTTTGAGCACACCGCCGATATCGGCGTCCATGCTTACGGACGGACGTTGGAGGAACTCTTCGTCAATGCCGCTCGCGCGCTCTACGAGGTGCAGGGTCGTTTCGATCTTGTTGACCGGCGGATACTGAAGGTGGAGTTGACTGCCGCTTCCCTGGACGAGTTGTTGGTTCGTTGGCTTTCAGAAATGGTCTACCACCTCAGTACCGAGGGTGTCTGCTTCACACACTTTCAGATTCGGTTTGCTGATGGGCAAAAGCTCACGGCCCAAATGGAGGGTGGGGCAGTGGACTTCAGCCGGTCGGAAGTCCACGAGGAAATCAAGGCTGTGACCTATCATCAATTGTCTGTGAAGCAAACGGCCGATGGATGGACGGCGACAGTGATTTTCGATGTTTGAATCTGCGGCTGGCAGAAGTAGGTTTCTCTCGAAATGCGCCCACTGACGAAAATCACCGATGTGCTTTGGGAAGTGCCGCAAAGCTACAAGGCGGGAATGCGCGTGCCCGGCCGTATTTACGCGAGCGAGTCGATGCTCGGCCGCATCGCGGGCGACAATTGCCTGGAGCAGGTGGCCAACGTCGCGTGCCTGCCGGGCATCCAGTCATACTCTTTGGCGATGCCTGACATTCATTGGGGCTATGGCTTCCCCATTGGGGGCGTGGCCGCGACCGATCCGGACGAAGGCGGCGTCATTTCGCCCGGCGGCGTCGGCTATGATATCAACTGTGGCGTTCGGTTGATGAGGACGAATCTCACGCAGGAGGAGGTTGTGCCCAGGATCCGCGACCTTGTCAGCCAGCTCTTTCGCGACATTCCATGCGGATTGGGAGAGAAGAGCGATCTTCGCCTCACCCACGACGACGAGCACAAGGTGCTCCTTCAAGGGGCGCACTGGGCCGTTGCGCACGGGTTCGGCTCGCCGGAAGACACTGAGTTCATCGAAGAGGGTGGTTGCATGGCTGGGGCGGAGGCGTCGAATATCACCGAGCGCGCGCTCGATCGTGGCGCGGGGCAGGTGGGCAGTCTCGGAAGCGGTAATCATTTCCTGGAGGTCCAGGTGACCGACGAGATTTACGACGAGACCGCTGCCCGGACGATGGGATTGTTCCTGGGGGGCGTCACGGTGATGATCCACTGCGGTTCGCGTGGTTTTGGCTATCAGGTGTGCGACGATTACCTGCGTGTGTTGGGGCGCGCGACGGAGAAATACAATTTCCGCCTGCCCGATCGCCAACTGGCCAGCGCGCCGGTCAATTCTCCCGAAGGACAGGAGTATCTGGCGGCCATGCGCTGCGCGGCCAATTACGCTTTTGCCAACCGGCAGGTGCTGGGAAGCAAGGCGGAGGGTGCGTTTCTGCACGCGCTGGGCATTTCACCGAATGCGCTGGGGATGCAGCTGGTCTATGACGTCCCTCATAACATTGCGAAGATGGAGGAACACGTCATCAGCGGCAAAAAGCGGCGGTTGTGCGTGCACCGCAAGGGAGCGACACGGTCTTTCCCGCCGCATCATCCACTGGTGCCGGCGCGCTACCGCGACATTGGCCAGCCTGTGCTGGTTCCCGGCGACATGGGGCGGTATTCTTTCGTCCTTGTCGGCCGGCCGCAGGCGATGGGGCAGACATTCGGCACCGTCTGCCACGGTGCGGGTCGGGTCATGAGCCGCAGCCAGGCGAAACGCGAGTTGAATTTCGACGAGCTCCGCCGTGACATGGAGCGGCGCGGCGTGGTAATGATGGCGCGTGGCCGGGGCACGGCAGTCGAGGAAGCCTCGGCGGTCTATAAGGATGTTGCCGAAGTGGTCAATGTGGTGGATGGTGCGGGTCTGGCAAAAAAGGTCTGCCGGTTGCGGCCTGTTGGGGTCGTGAAAGGCTAGATGGAAGACCGTGCTGCCACAGGGCATATCCGATTATTTTAATGAATAACACGGACTCAACTACGTCAAAGGCGGCAGAAGCAATGGAGCTGAGCCAGCCTAGCGATGCCGAGTTGGTGCTCCGCTCCCAGCGCGGTGACATGGCCGCCTTCGAGGAACTTGTGAATCGGTACCGTGAAAAAGTTTACGGTCTGGCCTACGGAATGGCCCACAATGAACCGGATGCCCAGGATATTCGGCAGGAGACCTTCGTCCGTGCCTGGCAGTCCATTGATCGGTTTCGCGGCCAGTCAGCGTTCTACACCTGGTTGTATCGGATCACGACGAACCTGGCGATTGACATGATGCGCAAGAGGTCGCGCGGCGTGACTGTGCCGCTCGAGACGCCGGAAGGGACTCGGCCGATTGAAGTGCAAATGGCCGATGCGCCCAAAGGCAGCCTGCCCTCGGATGAGGCGCAGCGCAGCGATTTGCGGCAGGCGATTGACCGGGCAATGGCGGCGTTGTCGCCCGAACATCGCGCGGTGGTGTTGCTGAAAGATTTTGAAGGAATGGAGTATCGAGACATAGCGAAAGTGGTTGGATGCTCAATGGGCACGGTGATGTCGCGGTTGTTCTACGCGCGCCGTCACCTGCAGGAACTGTTGAAGGACGTGTTATGAAGTGCGCCTGGTATCAACGATGGTTGACGGCGTCGGCCGATGAGGAACTTGCCGGCTGGCGCGCCGCCTTGCTGCGGCGGCACCTCGCCGGTTGCACGCGATGCGCTGCAGAGCTCGCTGAACTGCAGCGGATTCGTGAACTCGTTGCCGGTCAGAAGGCTCACTATGTCGGCAAACTGGACGACACGTTCTTCTGGCAGCAATTGCGTGCGCGATTGCAGACGCCGCAACAGCCGGAACCTGAGCCGGATGGCGAGTTGGTCATGGCCTACAGTTGCCGTCAGAAGAAGGAACCGTGCGAGCCGGCTGGCGGTGTGGCTTTTTGGGGAGTGTTTCCGACGCACTGTCTGGCGTGGAGCGCATTGGCGGTGGCCTTGTTGGTGGCAGCGTTGATTGGCGTCCTGGGCGCCCGGACGTTTCAGGAACGTCAGCTTGTCTGTGATCTGCCGCTTGTGCCGCCGTCGGGTCAGAGCTGCGTGCAGGTGACCGAAATCAAATCCACCGAGGGCACCCGGGCCAGTGTCGTGAAGTTCGAACAGCCGGATGTGGACATTGTTGTCATCAAGATTGACGGATTACCGCCCATGGGAAAAGAACTGAAACCCGCGAGCGGTGAATTGTGATGCTTTGAGCGCATTGATACGAATCAAAACATGGGTGCTGGCCGCTGCAACGCTGGTGATGGCCTTGCCATGCGCGGATGCGGCGCAGGTGACCGCGCGGTTGATTCACGCGACCAACACACCCGCTCCCAGTGTTGAAAAGGGTTCGCAGACAACCGACCCGCGGCTGACCAAGGCATTCGGATGGCGTGAGTTTCAGGTCTTGTCGCAAACCTGTTCGTCATTGCGGGAAGGTGAAATCCGCCAGTTGGATCTTGGTCGCAAGTTCATCCTGCAAGTGAAGCTTATGAAGACGAAGCCATCTTACTTCATAAGGTGCCAGTTGTTGCAGGACGACAAGGAGATTGTGCAGACGGCCGTTTCCATGACCAGTGGCAGCGCTTACTTCATCACCGGGCCGGCAAATGAGAACGGCCAGCTGCTGATTTCGGTTGCCATCCGCTGACAGAGGCCTATCGTGGGGCCATCATGACACCCACTCTGTTCGACAAAATCCAGGCCGATATGAAGCAGGCGATGCTGGCCAAGGATGCCCTGCGCACGTCCGTCCTTCGGCTGCTCGTTTCTGCCGCGCGCTATTATCAGACGGAGAAATCGCTGCCGGCTCTTGCCGACGGGGACCTCATTCAGGTGTTGAAACGACAGGCCAAGCAGCGCCGCGATTCCATCGAGAGTTTTGCGGCGGCGAATCGGGCCGACATGGCTGAGAAGGAACGTCAGGAACTGGCCATTCTGGAGAACTACCTGCCGAAGCAGATGTCAGAGGACGAGATTGCTGCGCTTGTGAAAGCTGCCATGGCGGAAACGGGTGCAACCACCAAGGCACAGGCCGGGCTGGTCATGAAATCCGTCATGCCGAAGCTCCAAGGCCGGGCTGACGGCAAGATGGTCAATCAGATCGTGATGAAGCTTCTGGGGGCCTGATCCGTCCCGCGAACTCCGGTCCTGATTTCGCACTACCGGTAGTTCTTTTCGATCTCCCGCCCGAAGTAAAAAGTCCCCGTGGGCAGGCTTGCCGGTTGGGCCGTGATCTCCGCAGGCAATAACACCCCGGCAATGCTGAGATCGGAGGGAGTGGTCACCTTGATGTTCGTTGGGGGGCTCTCCACGATATGCACCGGCTCACCCAACAGCTCCACGGCGGATGCGTCATCGGTCACGCGGGCACCGCGCTCAATCACGGAACGATAGGCGCGAACGATCAGGTCGTAACGAAATGCCTGGGGTGTTTGCACTGCCCACAGCCGGTCCCGCGGCACGGTCGATAGAATGCGCTTTTCGTCGTCCACTTCCTTGATCGTGTCCACGATCTTGCTCGCCGCAATGCCGCTGCCAAATTCCCGGACGGACTCGATGGTCTGATTGATCAGCATGTCCGAGACACAGGGTCTGGCCCCATCATGGATCAAAACGATATCCGTGTTCTTGGGCAGCGACTGCAATCCGTTCCACACGGAGTCCTGCCGCTCCGCTCCGCCGATCACAACCTGGCGGACTTTGGAAATCCTGTAGTCGCGGATGACCGCCTGAAAATCTCCCCGCGCGTCTGCGCGCACGACGAGGTTGATGTGTTTCACCGCCTGGCAATTCTGAAACTTCATCAACGTGTGCGCGATGATCGGCACCTTGCCCAGCTTGAGGAAGAGCTTGTCCACCCCTTTCCCCATCCGCGAACTTCTGCCGCCTGCCACAATAACTGCCGCGATCATGGTTCGCTAAGAAGCTTGATGGGCCAATTGTTGAAACGTCAGTTTCCCGCCGCCGACGCCGATTTCGATCAAGTCGTTTGCCTTCAGCGCTCCACGTATGAGCTCCTCGGCCAGCGGTTCCTCCAGATAACGCTCCACAGCGCGGCGCAGCGGCCGCGCACCCAATGAGGGGTCGTAACCTTTATCGATCAGGAAGCTCTTCGCCTCGTCTGACAAATGGATGCGGATGTCCTTGTATTTCAACCGCGCGCAGACCTTGCCGACTTCGATCTCGATGATCTTTGCCAGGTCCGTCTTGGTCAACGACCGGAAAACGACCACGTCATCGAGACGGTTGAGGAACTCCGGCCGGAAGACCCGCTTGGCCTCTTCGGTGAGTTTATCCTTCATCGATTCGTAGGTTTGAGCCTCGCTCGCAGTCGCGAATCCCATCGTCGTGCCCTTGCGAATCACGTCCGCGCCGACGTTGGAGGTCATGATGATGACCGTGTTCCGGAAGTCCACAGTCCGGCCGAGGCTGTCCGTCAGTTTGCCGTCTTCCAGCACCTGCAGCAGCATGTTCAGCACATCCGGATGCGCTTTTTCGATCTCATCGAACAGCACCACCGAATATGGCCGGCGACGCACGCGCTCGGTGAGTTGTCCGCCTTCTTCATAACCGACGTAGCCCGGGGGTGAGCCGACGAGCCGGGACGCGTTGAACTTCTCCATGTATTCGGACATGTCCATCTGGATCAGCGCGTCCTGATTGCCGAACAAGAACTCGGCCAGCACCTTCGCCAGCAGGCTCTTGCCGACACCGGTGGGGCCGAGGAAGATGAACGAGCCAATGGGGCGGCGCGGGTCCTTCAGATCCGCCCTTGAACGCCGCATGGCCTTGCTGATCGAGGCGCAAGCGTCGTCCTGGCCGATGACCGCTTTCTTCAGTTCCGCCTCCATTTGCAGCAGTTTCTCGGTCTCGCTCTTTTCCATCCGGCTCAGCGGCACGCCAGTCCACTTGGAAACCACGTGGAGGATGTCATCCTCCGTGATGTTGACCTGTGTTTCGTCACGACGTTCACGCCATTGCGTCAGGGTCTTCTCCAGGTGTTCCTTCGCTTGTTTCTCCTGGTCGCGAAGCGCAGCCGCACCTTCGAAATCCTGTGCCTGGATGGCCTTTTCCTTTTGCTGCTTCAGTTCGGCCACTTTCTTTTCCAGTTCCTGGAACTCCGGGGGGCGGGTCATGGACTTGATGCGCACGCGGGCGCCGGCTTCATCCATCACGTCAATCGCCTTGTCCGGCAGGAAACGGCCCGTCAGATAACGGTCCGACAAGCGCACGGCGGTCTCAAGCGCCTCATCACCCAGTTTCGCATGGTGATGCTCCTCGTATTTTGGCCGCAGCCCTTTCAAAATCTCGATGGCTTCCTCGACGCTGGGTGCGTTTACCATCACCGTCTGGAACCGCCGCTCCAAGGCCGCGTCCTTCTCGATGTGCTTGCGGTACTCCGTCATCGTCGTCGCGCCGATGCACTGCAATTCGCCACGCGACAGGGCCGGTTTGATGATGTTGGCCGCGTCCATCGCGCCTTCTGCCGAGCCTGCGCCCACGATCGTGTGCAACTCGTCCAGGAACATGATGATGTTCTTGGCGCGCCTGATCTCGTCCATGACGGCCTTGATGCGCTCTTCGAACTGCCCGCGGTACTTCGTGCCCGCGACCATCAGAGCCATGTCCAGCATGATGACGTGCTTGTCGCGGAGAATCTCCGGCACGTTGCCCTTGACGATTTCCTGCGCCAGCCCTTCGACGATGGCCGTCTTGCCGACACCCGCCTCGCCGATCAGAACGGGATTATTCTTCGTGCGGCGGCAGAGAATCTGCATGACGCGCTCGATCTCATTCTTGCGCCCGATGACCGGGTCCAGTTCGCCCTTGCGGGCAAACTCGGTCAGGTCCCGGCCAAACGCCTTCAATGCCGGCGTCTTCGAGTCTTTCTTTTCACCCGGCTCGGCTGGCTGGCCGGCGGGTTCGCCTTCGGGTGGCGGCTGGAAATTGGGATCGAGTTCCTTGAGGATTTCGTTGCGGGTGCGCTCGATGTCCACTTCCAGGTTCTTCAGGACACGCGCCGCCACGCCGTCGCCTTCGCGCAACAGGCCGAGCAGAATATGCTCGGTGCCGACGTAGGAATGGTTTAGCGCGCGCGCTTCTTTGTTGGCAAGCGCGAGCACCTTCTTCACACGGGGCGTGAACGGTATGCTGCCGGCTTGTTTGACTTCCGGCCCGGTGCCAACCTGCTTCTCCACTTCCAGCCGGACGGTTTCCGGATCAAGCCCCATCTTCTGGAGCACGTTCACTGCCACACCCTGTCCGAGCTTGATCAGGCCCAGCAACAAATGCTCTGTGCCCACATAGTTGTGGTTGAACCGCTCGGCCTCCTTACGCGCCAAGCTCAATGCCTGTTGCGCACGAGGCGTAAAATTGCTCATTCCTTCGATCATGTGCGTGTATGGATATATCGTTTCTTCTGCGCAAATCTAAAGCTCTTTCGATATGGTTGTCAACGATGCCACCGTTGACTTTCTGGCTGCAAATGGCCCGGTGCAAACGTGGGCCAGCTGGCATGTTGCGCTGTTTCGAAAGTCGTGTATCGAAAGGCTCGCAGTGTTTTCGCGTTTGAGGATGCACGGGTCCCTCGGTTGAATCGGGCAATCCTCTGAAAGCAACCAATGCTACTTGATCAAAATAAGACAGCGACACGCAGATGTCCATTCAAAGCCTGCAGGACGGTCAACGCTCCTGCGGCGTTACAGCAAGGCCACCAGCACGGGCTTTACGGGGTGCGAGCTACCCAACGACGGGGTATGTGCGTACGTCTGCTTGCGCCGCACGTTGATCAGGCGGCATCCGGCGGTTCTTCTCCACCCGGTTCAGCGGATTCGGGAGGGGAGAAGGACATGGTCTTGGGGCGATCCACGTTCTTGAGCATGTCGCGCAACAAATTGGCGCGCATAATGTCACGTTGCTCAGCAGAGAGCTTCTGGTTGGCGTGCTTTTGCAGGTGCGCGGGCTGCGTCAGGAGGAACATGTCGTCAATGCGCTTGTGGTCGAGGCCGTGGACCAAACCCAGGTCGAGTCCCAGACGAAGCATGGAGAGAAGGTTCATGGCTTCCTTGGAACTCTGAACGCAGGCGTTACCGAGGATGCCATAAGCCCGGCCGATCTGGTCGTAGATCATCTGGGGACGCTTCTCCATCAATGCCTGCCGGGCATTCTTCTCGTGTTCGATGATCTGAAGAATCACCTTGATGAGACGTTCAATCAGGTCCGTTTCGCGCTCACCAAGGGTCGTTTGATTGGACACTTGGAAGAGATTGCCGGACGCCTCGGTGCCTTCGCCATAGAGGCCGCGCACAGCCAGACCCAGCTTGTTGACTGCCTGGATGATCTGGTTGATTTGTTCCGCCAGCATCAGCGCGGGCAAATGCAACATGGCGCTGGCTCTCATGCCGGTGCCGACGTTGGTCGGGCAGGCGGTGAGGTAACCAAGCTTCGGCGAGTAGGCGTAGTTCAGGTGTTCTTCCAACTCGGAATCCACCCGGTCAATCACCCGCCATGCCTCACGCAAGCAGAAGCCTGGCATGAGCGCCTGCATTCGCAGGTGGTCTTCCTCGTTGATCATCACGCTGATGACTTCCGACTCGCTGATGACCACGCCGCTGCCGACGGTCTTGGCGGCGTGTTCGCGGCTGATGAGGTGTCGCTCGACAAGCAATTGTTTCTCAAGGGCGGTGAACTCGTCCATCGACCGGGCCAGCGCGCCAGCCATCTCGGGCAGGATGCAGGTGACGGCCTTGATTCTCTCGAGTGATTTCTGGCGTTCGGCCTTCTTGGCCCAACCGGGGAACGGCACCCCGTTGAGATTTCGCGCCAGCCGGATACGGCTGCTCATTACCACCAGCCGGCCGCTGTCAATTTCGTCTTCCAAAGGAGTATCACCAGTTCTCATGTTATGGTTTGCGCCGGGAGACTGGCTCAGAGCGGGGAGCCTGGAGGCAATTTCGCCTGCAGGGCGCGGATTTCGTCCCGCAACTGCGCGGCTTGCTCAAAGCGTTCCTCGCGAATGGCCTTCGCCAGTTCCTTTTCAAGCTGTTTGAGGTGCTCGGAAGATTCCGGCGACACCGCGGCTTTCCGCGGCGTCTTGCCGATGTGGCGTTCACCCTTGTGCATCGCCTTGAGCAAGGGTTTCAGGCCGGACTCAAAAGTCTCGTAGCAGGTGCTGCAACCGAGCCTGCCCTGCTTCTTGAAGCTGGCTTGCGTGAATCCGCACACCGGGCAACGCAGCCCTTCGGAGTCCGCCGATACCTGGCCGGCGCCGAATTCGCCCAGCATGTCGCCGAGCATGCTGATGCTGCCGGGGTCGGTATAGCCCTTGGCCTTCGCGCAGGCTTCGCAGATGTCGATCTTCGTCACCTTGTCGCCCTCGACTTTCGAGAAGTGCAGCGTCGCTTCGTTTTCCTTGCAGAAATCGCAAAGCATAAACTTCAGTCTCCGTCACGCGTAAATTGGAGCACCTTCGCGCGCTGTCAACTCCCGATATCGATGCATCAAGTCCAGCGTGACCGGACCCGGGCGTTTCCCGCCAATGGTGCGACCGTCCACCTGCGTGACTGGCACCACCTCCGCTGCCGTGCCTGTCAGGAAACACTCGTCCGCTGTGAAGACATCGTAGCGCGTGAGATTCTCTTCCCGCACGGGCATTCCCGCCTCGGCGGCGAGCGCCATCACGGTCCTCCGCGTGATGCCATCCAACGCGCCGGCCGAAGTCGGCGGCGTGATCACTGTCTTGTCCTTGACGATGAAGATGTTGTCGCCGGTGCATTCCGCCACATTGCCTTGCGCGTTGAGCATCAACCCTTCGTCTGCGCCGGCCTGGAGGCACTCGATCTTGCCCATGATGTTGTTGAGGTAGTTCAACGATTTGACTGCCGGACTCAACACATTCCCTGGCGGCCGCATGGTGCCGGTCGTTGCCAGTTTCAACCCGTTGCGGTAGACGCTTTCCGGGTAAAGCTCGATCGTCGCGGCGATGATGAACACCGTCGCCTTCTTGCATTTGTAGGGGCTCAGGCCGAGGTAGCCCACGCCACGCGTCACAACCAGCCGGATGTAACCATCCTTCAGTTTGTTCAACCGGCAGGTCTTGAGGGTCGCCTCGGCAACTTCCTCCTTCGACATGGGAATGGTCAGCAGGATGGCCTGGGCCGACGCGAACAAGCGGTCCACGTGCTCCTTCAGCTTGAAGATGCGCCCATTGTAGAAGCGGATGCCTTCAAAGACGCCATCGCCGTAGAGTACGCCGTGGTCGAACACAGAGATCTTCGCGTTCTGCTCGGAGTAAAATCGGCCGTCTACATAA
>CAZGGF010000342.1:0-8712 GCA_964524715.1 uncultured Verrucomicrobiota bacterium
GCGGCTCATTGAAAAGAACATTGGCAGACGTGTTTCAAGCAGGTCACGTCCCTGACGGAGTGTGGTTGTGATGATTTCGCCAGGTCGGAAGCCTGGTCAGCGTTATCCTCGCGGCGAATTGATTAACACATTCGGCCTGTCCGCTGCGATCCAGCGAACGGCGGCATGCGTTCTGCAAAACGTTAGTCAACAACTGCCTGGGCCGGTTCCCAAACCCGGCTGGTTGGAACGCAAAACAGATGTCCGGCTCGCCCGATCATCATTGGAATGGGACGAGGCAGGATGCCTGTCCTTCCTTCTACTTCAACCAGACGGGACCAAGTCGCACTTCGAGGGATGGTTGCAGGACGAGGTCGCGCACTTCCCGACGGAGGACGATGAAATCGTTGGCGTAGGCGAGGGGAATGAGCGGCAGGTGTTCGCGCGCAATCGTCATCGCGCGGAGATAGGCGGCCGCACGTTTTTCCGCGTCGAGTTGCTCGCGAGCCTCACTAAGCGCGGCGGCCAGTTGGTAGTCCTCCAGAAACGAGATGTTGGTGGGGTCTCCGACATGCGCTGTAGCGGGGTCGATGATCTTGAGAAAATCGTCGGGATCTGCGTTGCGGCCGGTGCGGACATTCAATGCGAGATCGTGTTCGCCCTTGCTGACGGAGGCGAGATATGCGGCCGCGTCCTGGGCGACGATCTGGATCTTCAGCCCGATGGCTTCGAGGTCGGACTTGAGCAACTCCGCTGCCTGCACCGGATTGGGCAGGCTCGGACACGGCTGGGTCATGACGTGGAGTTTCAACAGCGGCAACTCGACGCGCTCAGTGATGTTAGTCGTGATGGTGATTGGCAGGCCGAAGGCATCATTGGTGGAAATGGTGATCGGTTTCACGACGATCTGCAATTGGGCGATGATGCCGCGGGCGCGATCAATGTCGAGCGGCCATTCTTCGATCTTGGTTTCAGTGGGGCGCAGCGCCGGTGGCAGTACCCCGGTCGCCGCGACAGCCGCTCCACGATAGACCGACTCGATGATGGGGGGCCTCTGTATTGCCGCCGCCACTGCTTGGCGGAATTCCAGCCGATCCATCGGTGGTTTGAGGCAGTTGAAGGCCAGAGAGACCATGTTGATGCCGGGCGATTCGAGCAGTTTCAGGTGCCTGTCAGTCCGCACGGAAGCGAGATCGTTTGGGTTGAGGCCATCCATCGCGTGAATTTGTCCGGCCCGAAGTTGCGCGAGGCGCGCGCTGCTGTTGGTGATGACTTTGAACACCACGCGTTCAGACTTGGGTTTCTGGCCCCAATAGTCGGGGTTGGCTTCGAGAACGACCGATTCATTGGGCTGCCATTCGCGCAACTTGAACGGGCCGGTGCCGACCGGATGGCGTGACAGCATCTTGCCATGGTTGGCGGGCGCGCGCGGACTGATGAGCGAGGCTGAGGCTGTCGCGAGATTCGCAAGCAGCGCAGGGTTGGGTTTCTTCAGGCGCAGTTCCAGCCGTTGTGCATCCAGTACGCGTATGGTTTCAATATTGCTGAAGAGAGCGGAACGGTGGACGGGGGGTGCGTTGGCGACGTTTCCCGACGCGTTCGTATCCGTTTGGCGACCGAAGTTCCACGCAACGGCGGCGGCATCCAGCGGCGTGCCATCGTGGAACTTGACGCCTTCCCGCAACGCAATGATGCACGTCTGGCTGTCGCTGCTGAGATTCCATGTTTCCGCGAGGCAGGGTTCGACTTGAATCTTGCCGCTTTTGAACCGAACCAGTCCTTCGCACACATTGCCAAGCACCTTGGCGCTCTCGTCGTCGTCTGCAGCGGCGGGATCGAGTGCCAGCGAGTCGGCGGCGCGCCCGAAGATGAACGGTTTGTCAGCAGGCGCGGTTTTTTGGCCGCAGCCGGCGGTGAGCGACAGTGAAACCGCGACTATGAGAGCGACGAGAAGAATGCGAACGTTCATGGTCGGGTTTCGGGGTTCGGGGTTCGGGGAGTGGTTTTGCACGCAGATGATTTTGGTTGAGATGGTTGAAGCGATTGAATGAGCTTTGTGAGCATTTGGCCGACGCGCTGAGATAGATTCCATGCGTCCAGTGTGTCTTCGCGTGACAAGATTTTCAGCCGCACTGCAATCACCAGATGGGTTTCAAGTTCGGCCAGCGAACCGCGTCCGATTGAAAGATGGTGCAGGTAATCACCCAGATGGCTTCGGCCGTAACCCTCGGCGATGTTCGCGGGGATTGAGACTGCAGCTCTCTGTAACTGGCTGGCCAATCCAAATCGTTCCTCGGCGGGGAAAGTCCTCATCAGCTTATAGACTGACTCAACCAATTCGATTGCCTTCTGCCAGACTTGCAGATCGCGATAACTTTTCAACGCCATAGCATTTCTGCCTTGTTGTTATCGGGTATCGGTTTCCGAAACCCGAGACCCGAAACGCGATGCCCGATACCCGTCATTGCTTCTTTGGAAACAACGGCGCCACTTCGCCAAGCGGGCGGTTTGACACGAGTTTGCCCCACGCTTGCGCCTCGCTCAGGACCGCGGGCGTCTCGCCGAGACCGAGTTGATGCCGGATCTTCCCCGCGGTCATTGGGAGGAACGGCGTCAGCAGAATGGAGATGACGCGGCAGCTCTCGGCAAGGTTGTAGAGCACCGTGCCGAGGCGGGCCGCTTTTGCTGGGTCCTTGGCCAGCGCCCATGGTGCGCTTTGGTCCACGTATTGGTTGCAGCGGCGGATGAAATCCCAGATGTCAGCCAGCAGCGGATTCAGTTCCAGTTTTGCGACACGATCGGGGAATTGCTTCGCCGTGGCAGCGGCCAGTGCGCGGAGTTCGTCGTCGAGCGGCTCGTTTACGGTCGGCTCCGGCAGGACGCCTTTGCAGTAGCGCTTGATCATGGAGAGCGAGCGGTTGACGAGGTTGCCGAGGTCATTCGCCAGTTCGCCGTTGTAGCGGCGCTCGAAGTTTGTATCGGCCCAGTCGCCGTCGGAGCCGATGGGCAGTTCACGCAGCAGATAGTAACGCAGCGCGTCTGCACCCCACGCGTCGACGATGGCAACAGGATCTACGACGTTGCCGACGCTTTTGCTCATCTTCTGTCCATCACGCGTCCACCAACCGTGCGCGGCGATTTGCTTCGGCAGCGGAATGCCGGCAGCCTTGAGCATGATGGGCCAGTAGCCGGCGTGGAAGAGGAGGATTTCCTTGCCAATAAGATGGATGTCGGCAGGCCAATTCTGCTCGAACTCCGGCGTGTCGTATCCTGCCGCGGAGACGTAATTCGTCAGCGCGTCGAACCAGACGTAGGTGACGTAGCCCGGGTCGAACGGCAGGGGAATGCCCCACGCCAGCCGCGAGGCAGGCCGCGAGATGCAGAGGTCGCCAAGCGGCTTCTGCAGGAAACCGAGAATCTCGTTGCGGCGGTAGTCTGGATGAACGAAACCAGGGTTGTTGCGGATGTAGTCGATGAGCCAGTTCTGATACTTGCTCATCTTGAAGAAATAGTTCTTTTCCTTCAACCGCGTCACTTCGCCGTACTCAGCTGGGAATTTCCCGTCCGGCCCCATTTCCTTTTCGGTCAGGAACTGCTCGGCCCGGGTTGAATACCAGCCTTCGTATTCGGCGGTGTAAATCTCGCCGGCGTCGTAGAGCTTCTGGAGAATGGTCTGGACGACGCGCTTGTGCCGCGGTTGCGTCGTGCGGATGAGGTCATTGTTGGAGATTTGCAGCTTCGGCCAGAGTTCCTGCCAGTGCGGGGCCATCTCGTCGCAGAACTGCTGGGGTGTCACACCTTTGGCCTGTGCGGCTTGCTGCACTTTCTGGCCGTGTTCGTCGAGGCCGGTAAGGAAGAACACCTCTTCGCCCATCATTCGGTGCGCCCGCGCGATGGCATCCGCGACGATGGTGCAGTAGGCATGGCCAATATGAGGCCGGTCGTTGACGTAGTAGATCGGCGTTGTGATGTAAAATTTCTTTGGCACGGTCGTAGTTATGTTATGTTTTCCATACTCACTCTGCCAGTTTCGGAGCTTGCTGGCAACCTGAACAAAGGGTGCATTTCAATGTTGTCATTGTCGCGGAGCTTCATTAAAGTGAATTAATGGTTCCGGCGGGTTCGGAACTGCTGACAAGCTTAAGAAAGATTTTTTATATGCAACACATCACGCAGCGTCGTTCATCGCGGGGGTTTACACTCGTTGAATTGCTCGTTGTCATCACGATCATCGGAATTCTGGCGGCCATGGTGTTCCCGGCGATGACCTCGGCCATGAAACGCACGGCCCGCATGACCTGTGGGCAGAACCTCAAACAGGTCCAGATTGCGCTGGAGGCCTATTTCAACGACAACGAAAACACCTATCCTTTCACTGGGACCACCGGTGACAACGCGAACAAGCATTTCGGCTTGTTGTTCCCCCGATGGCTCACGCAGGAGAACATCTTCATTTGCCAGGGTGCACAAGCCCGCCAATACAAGGCCGACAAAAAGATTGACCAGAATCCGACCGGTATGACCCGCACGGAGACGCTGAAAGCTGGTGAGAATTGCTATGCGTATGCTTTCGGTTTGGGTGCTCCAAACACGGCCGACTCCCCGCTGGCTTGCGATCAGTTGGCCAGCACGGGCATCAACAACCAAAAGTGGGCCGCCTCCGGCCTCGGCAGCAACCATGGCACTGAAGGTGCCAACGTGGTTTACCGCGACGGACACGTGGTGTTCCTCCAAGCGGCGACAGATGGTTCCTGGAGAAAAGGGACCTCCTGCATGAAGGCAGTGGACAAGGGCAAGGTGGTTGAGCCTGCCAATGCCGCGGCCATCGCTGGTGAATAGTGGCCGCCGGGCGTTCTACTGCCGGCGCGACCTCGTGTGAGCCAAGACTCTGACTCGCGTGGTTTGACGCCGAAATTTGTTCCGGCGATCTTCGTTGTACTCGCTGCCGTTTTGCCGTTGTTGAGCTATCCACTGGCGGTTTTGCCTCGGGAGTGGGCAACGCATCGATTCGATTTTCACTTTCCATGGACTGCGCTGGCGGCTGCGCTATGTCTTTTCGGCATCACGATTTGGCGGACTGAAGGTCTGAGATTCTCTCGCAACATAAAATGGCTGGCGGCGGCGCTGCTGCTGTTTCTGGTCTCACAGAGTGTTTCGGCGTGGCTGTCCGACGGTGAGGCTGGACAGCTTGATTTCCTCTTTCGGTCTGGCAGTGGCGCCTTCCTTTGTTTTGCTGGTGCGCAGTTCCTGGATGCCAAGCGGTTGAAGCAGATTGCGGTAGTGTGGACCTCTGCATCTGCGGTTGAGGCTGCTGTCATGCTGGCGCAGGTCGTTGGAGGAGTGGAACCGGTCGGTTTGGCTGGCAACCGGAACTTCGCAGCGTGTTTTCTTGCGATGTCGCTCCCGATTGGCGTGGCTTGCACCGTCGTATTTGGACGGCAGTGGTTGTTGGCTGCGGCCTACGTGATGTTGCTGTCTGGCGCGTTGCTGGTTTCGGAATCGCGTGGCGCAGCGATGGCATTGCTTGCGATGACGGTGTGTGGGTTGCTGGCGCGAGCTTGTGGAAGAAGACAGTGGTGGCGTGCCGTCGCGGTCATTGCGATTCTTGCAGGGGCGGTCTTATTGCCGCCGGTTCAGAACGCAGCAAAGCGGTTTTGGAACGATGACGTGCGTCCCATGATCTGGCTCGGCTCGGTTCGTGCCATGGCTGATGCGCCCTTCGTTGGTCGCGGACCAGGGTCGTTTGTGCGGGTTTATCCCGCTCACCGGCCGCGGGAATATTTTGACCGACCGAAGTGCGCGTTGGTGACTGATCATGCGCACAACGAGTTTCTGGAAATTGGCGTTGAGACGGGTGCACTTGGTCTGGTGGCGTTTGCAGCGTTGCTGGCAGTGGCGGCGGGGATGGCACGCAAAGCGGTGCGAAACGCGCATGACGAATCGCTACGCGTATTGGCGGTGGGCATGACGATGGGGTGGGGCGTCCTATTGTTGCAGAATCTCGTGGATATCAACCTGTTCATGCCGCCGAATGAATCGTTGTTCTGGCTGATGGTTGCATGGCTCGCTGGCGCGGCTGCCATGGGGGATTCCGGGGAAACAAACATCTCCTTGCAGCCTGCGGCGCGGCTGATGGCTGGAGTGCTGGCCGCACTGGTGCTGGCGTTTGGCGTGGCGAAACCTGTGTATGCAAACTGGCTGTTTCGAGAGGGAACCGTCGCACAGGCGGCAGGCAACGAGCGGCAAGCGTTCCAGTGTTTCCTGCGGGTTGTTGAGACGGACCCGGCTCGCGCGGAGGCGTGGCGGCGCGCTGGATTGGCGGCTTTCAAGCTGGGCAAACTGGACGCGGCAGTAGCGGCGTTCCGCAGCGGGCACCGGCTGATGCCAGACTACGCTGACCTGAATGGTGAATTGGGATCGTTGCTGGCGATCAAAGGCGATTTTGCGGAAGCAGCACGGTTGTTTACGCGCGCCACGGAGCTATATCCGCGTGACGCGAAGAATTTCGCCAAGCTGGCGTTGGCGCGGTTGAGCCTTAAAGAAACCGAGCTGGCGCGGCAGGCGTTCGACGAAGCGAAACGGCTCGAACCGAACAACGAGCTGGTCCGTTTTGTGGAAAAGAAGCTCAATTCACAGCCGAGCCTCAGACGGGTCACGCCGTGACGCGGCGACCATCCGCTGTCAGTTCAGCGGATTGGAAGATTCAGGCACCACTGCGTGAGTTCCACTCCAAAGAAGATCCAGAGGAACGACGCAACCACGATATAAGGTCCGTACGGAATCGGCCGGCCCCATTGATGAGCCCGAAAAGCAATCAAGAGCATGCCGACGACGGAGCCGAGCAGGCTGGAGAGAACGAGTGAGAACAAGACAGCCGCCCATCCGAAAAACGCTCCAATGGCCATCATCAACTTCACGTCGCCCAATCCCATGGCGTCGCGCGGCAGTTCGATCTCGTGAGCGACAGCCTCCAATCGTGGCGCTTCGCCGAGGGCCCATTTCTGGCCGCCCACAGTCAGACTGTCCTTGGTGATTCGCACGGTCAGTCCTGCAAGATTTTGTTCGCCGACACGGCCGGTGGTGGCTTGGAACAGAATCCGATCGCGCCTCGAAGTCAACACGTCGTTCACTGCCTCTTCTTCGGGTTTTTCTTCGCCGTCATCGAAAGACAATCGCGCCTTGTCCAGAACCAGCGAAACGCCTTTTTCAAACGTGTGGACTTTGCGGCCGAACATCAGGTTGCCGAACCAGCGCACGAGATAAAGCAAGCCACCGCCCGTCGCGAGTCCGATGACGGAGTAGAGCAGGCCGGTTGTCCAGTCAGGCGCGCCCTGCATTTGCGGGAACGCCGCGCAAAAGGCGACGCCGACAACCGTGCCGCCAATCGTCACCTCATCGGGGAGGATGTAATGTTCCAGGTCGATGAACATTCCCACCAGGAAAAGTGAGATCAGCAGCGTGTAGGCGGCCAGTTCGGGCGTCGGGCCAAACTTCAGCCAGAGCGCAAGCCACAGGCCGGCGTTGAGCAATTCGACAATAAAGTAAGTTGGCGAGATGGGCGCACTGCAGAATGCGCAGCGGCCACGCAAGACCAGCCAGCTCAACAACGGGATGTTGTGATACCAGCGCAACGACTTACCACAGAGGGGGCAATGGGAACCAGGGCGGACGATGCTCAGGTCGCGCGGCATCCGGTGAATGCAAACGTTCAGGAAGCTCCCCACCACCGCGCCCAGGACGAAGATGACGATCGACCAAAACACGAACGCGTTCGTCGATCCAGTGACGTCGGGGAAATCAACCATAAACCGCCTTGTGCAGCGCGCGGCGCATCACCGCCACAGGCGCGCGACGGCCGGTCCAGATTTCAAACGAGCGTGCGCCTTGGTGGAGCAACATGCTCAGGCCGTTGGCGGTTTTTGCGCCCGCTTTGCGCGCAGCAGCGAGGAATGGCGTTTCCGCAGGACGATAGATCGTGTCATAGACTCGCAACCACTTGCACTGTCGCGGAAACCTGGCCAGCGGCAGGGCATCGTCAGGGCGCAGGCCGAGGGAGGTTGCGTTGACCACGAGGTCCACCTCGTTCAGATGCTTGGAGATGCGCTTTAGCTCCATGGGCATCGCAACGGCGAAGGTGTGCGGCACGAGTTTGCGGATTTCCGTTACAGCGCTTACGGCCTTCGAGTGTGTGCGGTTGACGATGAAGATCGCTGCGGCGCCTTCAACGGCACACTGTACTGCGAGAGCCCGGCCCGCGCCGCCCGCTCCCAGGATGAGCACGCGCCGACCGCGCAGTTCCATGCCGAATTCTTCGCGCACCGCGCGCTTGAAGCCGTAGCCGTCGGTATTGAATCCAGCCAACTTGTGGTCTTCAACCACGACGGTGTTCACCGCGCCCAGCAGTTGAGCCTCTTTGTCCGTTGAGTCCACCATTTTGAACGCGAGCAGCTTGTGCGGCACGGTCAGGTTGACGCCGACGAAGTTGAGGTCACAAATGCCGCGCAGGGCCCCGCGCAGGTCATCCTGATGAACATCGAATGCCAGATAACGCCAATTCAGACCAAGATGGTCGAACGCAGCGTTGTGCATCGGCGGCGATGCGGTGTGTTGGATTGGATGTCCGAATACGCCTACGATGCGAGTTGAGCCGTCAATCAGCATAGGCGGGATGATGAGAACATGTCTCGACCTTGTCAACGATGATGAATGCTTCCGCCACCGTGTCTGCCAGTT
>CAZGGF010000343.1:0-4325 GCA_964524715.1 uncultured Verrucomicrobiota bacterium
AACCGCGAGTTCGTGGCGATCGCTTCCCAACTTCAACCGTTGCGCTCGCTCGGGTCGTATCACGTTGGCATTGTCCCGCCCGGGGCTGCACCGTTTCCATCGGACGCCGGATTCCGTCTAGACCCCCTGCCATGGGAAAAGGAGAAACGGTAGTGGTCGTAGCTGATCAGGCCGGGTTTGACCACCTCAACGAACTGGCGCAAATGCTCCATATAAGCCGCGAACTTGTCACCCGGGATTCCGAGCTGTGTATTTTTCGAGCAGCTCGTGAAGAGCTGCATGAGGGCCAGATGCTGAGGATCGCGCTAACGCAAGTAGGCCACAAGTTTCTCAAGGCCGGGAAACTGCTCCGCGCTGGGTTCATCTTGCAGATAATATGCATAGAGCGCCGGATGTTTCCGCACGCGTGCGATAAGCGCATCCAGCTTTGCCTTGGCTTCGGGGTTGTCCAGTGTCTTGGGACTGATCAAGCCTTCGTGCAGCAGGGCCCGCAGTCCGTGCTGGCGAACGGTGTCCAATTCCTTCTCCTTGCACCAGACGAGATTCCAGCCGCCCTCGACCATCTGCTGCGCGGTCGCGTCGGTCATCGCCGGCCCCGCCCAATAGGTTGTAATGGGCGTGCCGATTTTCCAGCGGCTTTCGGCGGCCTCGCTGACCGTGGACAGATTCAGACCAATGATGATCATCAGGAGCAGGATGTGAGTTTTCATGGGACCTTTCGAACTACACCGTCAGTGTCAGTGAGGACAGAATCCTCATGGCCGGCAATGATAGAGGGCTGCTGTGCCAAGTCAACGAAACCGTGACACAAACACGCATAGCAGGGCGTTCGCAACCACAACCTCCTGACTCTTGACAGAAAGGGTCTGCCCAACAACCATTGTGCCACAGAAGAAATCGGCAATGAGAAGCGTGCGACATGTGGCTCTGATTTACGATGCCCGGCAGCTCTAAGATGTAAAAGTCATGACCGGCGTCGCCGCATATGTGCGCAGGGTGGACACCTGGAGCGTGTACATCGAAGAGAACTCACTCAGGGATCAACGCCTGCCCGATCTGAGGAACTGGCGTGGCGATGGCATCATTGCCGATTTCGATGATCCACGAGTCGCGGCACAGGTAACCGCTTCGAATATCCCATCAGTGGGTTTTGGTGGCGGCTTCGGCTGGTACAATCCGACCTCCCACATTCCGTACATCTTCGCCAACAACCATGCCATCGCCCGGCTGGCAGCAGAGCATTTGCTGGACCGCGGCTTTCACAATTTCGCCTTCTGCGGATATCCCGCGAACAACCTCAATGGCTGGTCGCAAGAGCGTGGCGAGGGATTCGAAAAACGAGTTCTTGAGTCAGGCTTCACATGCACCACTTACCTGGGAAGACATCGCAGCACGCGGGACTGGGAAGGCTTCCGCGCGTCACTGACCCGGTGGCTGACGGCTCTGCCCAAACCAGTGGGACTCATGGCAGCCGATGACAAGCGTGCGCGACAGGTTCTGGAAGTCTGCCGTCTGGCAGGCATTCAGGTCCCTGACGAGGTTGCCGTGATCGGCGTGGACAACGACGAAATGCTTTGCCAACTGAGTCATCCATCGTTGAGCAGCGTTGAATCGGGCGCGCGGCGCGTGGGTTACGAGGCCGCCGCCCTGCTCGATCGGTTGATGTCCGGAATGCGCCCCCGAAAGCAGAGGCAGGTAGTGGGGCCGGAAAACGTCGTGACCCGCCAGTCCACAGACGTCCTGGCCGTCGACGACACCGAAGTGGCCCGAGCTGTGGCCATGATACGCAGCAACGCCGCTGCAGGAATCACCGCGCAGGAAGTCTGCGACGCACTGGCGCTCTCCCGATCCACGCTCGAGTTGCGATTCAAACGGGCGATGGGCCGTACGCTGTTCGCGGAGATTCGCCGCATGCAGCTTCAACGGGCGGAGAGCCTCATCCGGGAGAGAGACCTGACGCTGAAGCAGATTGCCGCCCAATGCGGGTTTGGCTCTGTGCAGCACATGACCACGCTGTTTGCCGCTCGATTTGGACACCCCCCCGCCTCCTATCGCCGGCAAGTCTCATCCCGATCCTTGCCCAGGTCTTAGCCGTCCGTCGCATTTTCCCCTCTGGCACCCGTTTAAGGCGTCATGCGAGGTGTCGGAAGATTCTGTAAAAGAAATGTGTTTTTTTGTAAAACGGCATGCTTGTCGTGTCCCTCAAACCCGCTAGCGTGAGCGCAATGAACTCGAATGCTACAAGTCACACGTCGCGTCGTGCCTTCCTGAAACACTCTTCCACTGCCGCCATCGCCTGTGGACTCGCGTCGCCGTTCGGGCTGCCGTCCATTTTGGGCGCCGCCGAAGCTCCCAAGCTCAGGCTTGGACTCATCTCAGCGGCAACCTACGGTTACATGGGCGCACCACGCGTGCAGGGTTCGAACCACGGCACGGCGTTCTCCACGTGCTGCAACGGCTACGACGAGGCCAAGCGTAAGGATTTCACGGGGACGTTCGTGGCATCGAAGAAGCGCATCGAGGGCGTGCAGGTGGTGAAGATTTGGGACCCGGTCCGGTCGGCGGCGGAGAAACTTGCGGACGTGTGCGGCATCCCGAAGGTCTGCGACAGCGCCGATGAATGCTCCGAGGGCGTGGATGCGGTGGCCATTCCGGATGACGGCACCGGCGAGCATTGGAAATACGCGCTCACGCCGTTGCGCAAGGGTGTGCCAACTTTTTGCGACAAGCCGCTTGCGATGACGGGTAAACAGGCCAAGGAGGTGGCCGAGGTGGCGCGCAAAGCGGGCACGCCGTTCATGTCGGCCAGCTCGCTGAGGTTCGTGCCGGACGTGCTTGCGCTGGCCAAGGAAGTGCCGTCGCTGGGCAACATTCATCTGGCCACGACCATTTGCGGTAACGAACTGGTCTATTACGGAATTCATGCGCTGGAGCTGGCCTATGCGGTGCTGGGCCGCGGCGCGGTATCGTGTCTGAACGTTGGGCAGCCGGGGCGTAACATGGTGCGCGTGCGTTTTGAAAACGGCCGCGACCTGATGTTGATGGTGGCCGAGAAGGAATGGATGCGTGCGGGTTACCAGCTCAATCTTTACGGGACGAAAGGATGGCGCACGCTGACGCCAAACCTGGCCGATCTATATTGGTATCTGTTGCAGAAGTTCATCGAACTGGTGCGCACAAAGAAAGAGGTCGTGCCGATCGAGGAGGAAGTGGAAGTCATTGCGGTGCTCGAAGCAGGCAAACGCTCGCTGGCCGAGAAGCGCGAGGTGACGATTGCGGAAGTGTTGAAGTGACACTTCTTGCGCGCGAGAACTCCTGAACTTGGAAGGACGCAACATGAAGCCCCATCAATTCAAGTCAGAAACACTGACAAAGCCCAATCTGAACCGCCGCCAGTTCTTGCAGCAGACTGCCACAGCCCTGGCGGCGCCATTGTTGATCCCAGCCTCGGCCTTGGGGCTCGATGGGACCGTCGCCCCCAGCAACCGCATCGTCTTCGCCAATATCGGCATAGGCGGCCGCGCACGCTACGTCATGCCCAATTTCCTCGCGCAACCCGATGTTGTCTTTACCGCCGTCAGCGACTGCCGCGAGGACCGGATGAAGTCGGCCAAGGAAATGATCGACAAGCACTACGGCAACCAGGATTGCCGCATGTTCTCCAACTTCCAGGAACTGCTGGCACAGAAGAACATTGATGCCGTGTTCATTGCCACAGGCGATCGTTGGCATGCTGCGGCCTCGGTCTACGCAGCGCGCGCCGGCAAGGATATGTACTGCGAGAAGCCGATCTCGATGTGCATCAGCGAAGGCCGCAAGCTGGTGGAGACCTGTCGCCGCCCCGGTACGATCTACCAGGGTGGCCCGCAACGGCGTTCAACCCCATCATATCGGTTTGCTGTCGAGATGGTCCGGCAAGCCCGTATCGGCCGTCTGCACACGGTGGAAATCCAAGTGTGGACCGGCCCGACAGTTCCCCATGGCAAAGAAACACCGGTTCCGACGGGCTGGGATTACGACACCTGGCTCGGCCCGGTGCAATGGCGGCCGTTCGTGCCGGCGCGTGTCCATGGTTGGAATTATTTCTGGGACACGGGCGAAGGTCCGATCATCGGCATGGGCTGCCACTATACCGACCAGATGCAGTGGGCATTGCATCGTGACCACACCGGTCCGGTGGAGTTCGAGGGTGAATGCACATGGCCAGACCCGGTAAAATACATGAGCGAGACGCCGGTCACGGCGGAGGTTCATTGCCGCTACGCCGACGGCATCAAGTGCGTCATGTATTCGCGGAAGACTTTCAAGGACCGCTACATTCGCTA
>CAZGGF010000344.1:0-9563 GCA_964524715.1 uncultured Verrucomicrobiota bacterium
GCAGCGCAGCCCTCGACAAGCTCGTTTCAACCAGAGGGTGTTGGGTTTCGTGAACCTTCATGATGCCCACGAGCTTAGATTCCGCTCACGGACCTGCAAGCCTTGCATGAAAAAAATCACAGACTTGCCGTGGCGGGAAATGTGATTTGCCAATCCTGCGACGTTTGCGAGATTACTTCAACCTCTGCACTTGGTCGCAGAAGTACCGCAGATGCCTTTCAAGCACAGCCTGGACGGGAGCCTCCATGGTCTTCATGTTCCTGCCAGGCTCCAGTCGGTAAAAGGCCGTCACTCGTCTTTTGCCGAACGCGGCCCGGAACCGTTGTGTGATCGGCATGTTTGGCCCGTGCTCCCGAATGCCCACGGCCAGGAGGATTCCATTCTCATCAGGCACCTCTTTTCTGTCGATGTAATGCACCTGATGCCAATACCTCAAACCATAGGCGATGCTCTTGCTTGAGGGTTTTGGGACATCGATCGTCTCACGTCCGACATTTCTGAAGGCGGGATATCGATTGCTCAAGGCGACAAGCTCTGACTTGATGTTGGTCATGCACCGGAGCGCCAGTTGTTTGACGACCTGCGTCGTTGCCTCGCTGGTCGCGTCCTCTGCCGCGAAAGCAGCCGCTGTCATTGCGGCCATGAGCAGCAGCAGTGTTATTCGGATAATGGTGCGCATGGTTAGGGTGTTGTTTCAAAATGGTCTGGCACATCGAAGGTCTTGGAAGTCACTGTTTGTCCCACGAGGAGTTTGTCGTTTTTCCATGAGCATTTCACCACGGAATTCGTTTCCTTCGTTTGCATGACCTTGATCCAGAAGATATTAGCTCCGCGCATACTATGGGCCGTCAAGGTCATTCCTTCAAGAAGACCATCTCTTGTGCCCAAATTGAGGACACCTGTTGTTCCGTTGTCCTGCACTGCGATGATTTTTCCGCGAACGGGTGTTTTCAGTAAATACCCTTGGAACTCGGCTGGAACATTTGGTGTGCCTGTGACGCGCTTGCTCCAATCCTGGTGTCGCAAGTAGAATCTCCCGTGCGGGCGATCCCGGGGTTCCTGGCCGGCGTTCACTTTGGAGCAGAAGTTTACGAGTTCACCTTTGGGCACCAGATAGGTTCGATCGCCCCACAAAACAGGCATAAACAGCGTCGGTGTCCCTCTGAAGCCCTCTTGTATGTTCTGTTTCTTGGGAATCAACTCGATGAACTCACCTGCAATCCGAATCTGTCCTTTGTTTCTGTCATAGAGCCCCATGCATCCCGTCCAGGTGAAGTAAAACCTGCTGCTTGCGGTAATTTGCATCGAGCAGTTAACACCCAGGCCATCACCATGATAGTAGTTTCCGACCAGTTTCCTAAATGGGATCCCGCGGATCTCTTGATTCTCGCGAATATCTCCGCCGGGGATGTACTCAAAGACGGCGTAATAGATGACAAGAATGCCCACGATTCCGATGGCTGCGCGCCAAAACCATGGGCGTTTGCTCTGCCACACTTTGACTATGGTCCATGCACCGGCAATCATCAGAAAGATGAATAAAGGCACACCCAAGGCATACGCCAGAAACGCCGAAACCGCGAAAATGGGCGTCATGCCCAAGTAGATGCCTGCGGTTGCCATTCCATGACCCACAAGACGTCCGGAGCTTCTACGGATGAAGAATTGCGCAAGGTATCCGAGGATGATCGAGGCCAGCATTGAAATGAGCAAGGAACACCACAGACAATAACTGCAGGTCTGGCGAAGATGGCCTGAAGACACGACGGAGTTGAGAGACAGCACTGAAACAAAGGACAGAAGTGCCCACATGCCCGTGATGAGGCTTGCCACGGCCATGAGCGACCTGCGCGGCTTCGGTGACGATGGATTGTCCAAGGAGCGTGTCATGGCGCGGGCGGCATGATGTCCCATTCCTTCAGCAGTTCCTCGGGTACGAACAGTTCGCTGAAATCACGACGCAGCGCCCACACCTGCCCGCGTGTCCAGCTTCCGATTTCATCCGACAGCCATGCGGTTGGCTTTTCAAACATGACGATCCCGCTGCTGTGATTCGTATATCCCAGGTATACATAAGGGCCGTGTTCATCAGCGTATCGTGCGTCTTCGATCGATTTCACTTTCCTGCGGTATTCGCTCTTCACGCAGTACGAGTGATTGGTGGGGCCAAATAATACACCTGCATCATTGACGCTGATGTATTGCGGCACAAGCGATGACAGGTGTGGTGGCAATCGTTCGTGGTCGTGTTCGTAGCGTTTTAGGGCGGCGCTTAATGTGTTCCGGTTTGCCTTTCGTTCAAGCGCCATGCCGTTGCTCCGCGGACCCGCCGAGCAGAAGAATATTACAATGTTGAACACAGTGAGGATCATCGCGACGACGGCCAGTTCATAGCCCCTGAGACGACCGTGACTTCTGTAGACAACCACGATGGCAATGGCGGCAAGAACTGGCGACGACAGGAACGCTGCAATCGCGATGGTCGTGAATGGTCTTAAGAGTGTTTCGCCAATCCCGAATTCGTAACAGACGAAAAGCAGAAGCAAACTGAACAGCGGACTGATCGCCAAAATGAAACTCGCCAACGCCAATTTCGAAGTGGGTGCTTTTGCGGGTGGCGTTGATGTTGGATTGTCTGCTGTGGCGGTCATGGTGTAGGGGATGTTTCCTTCGAGAAAGGATCGAGTTTCAACGCCTTCGCTTTCCTCACGTAGTTCGCCGTGGTCTGGTAAAGAAACGTCCCCATGTAGAGGGCGCCAATCAAAAGCACCCCCAAGTCAACAGCGTTGGCGACAGACGGCGTGAAGCACACCGCCGATACGACCAAGCAGAATGCAAATGCCGGGAAATAGATGAGCCAGAACCCCACCAAAACTTTTCGACTCGGGGGTCCTCCCGTAGCTCTGCGGTAGGCAAAACCTTCCAGGTAGATGTGCTGGATCGGGTCCAAACCAACGAAAGGTCCCAAGGGTGCCCCGCAGTCTTTGCAGAACGCCACTTCAGGAACGTTCTGGTGGAAACAACAAGGGCAGAGCATCCACTCTTCTTCAACCGGGTCTGTTATTGGAGGATCGGTGGTCATATCGGACCCAGCTTATCTATTCTTTCCCATCCAATATCGCAGGAACGAACCAAGCCCGGAGAACTTGAAGCCGGGATCGACGTAGTGTTCGATGACGTAGAAGGCGAAGTAATAGGCGCGGCAAAATGCCCAGACAGTCACTAGAATCAGCAGGGCCGTTTGCCAGTGGGGAGAGCCCGCGAACAGAAGAGCGGCAGAGACTGCGCCGAGGACCAGGAACAAAGTCCCCTTGAGCCACATCAGTCTCGTGTCCTTGATGTCTTGCATGGTTTCGTCGCGGAGTTTGCTCCCGGACTTCCTTATGATTATTTCGTCTTTTTCGCACCCGGCTTCGGCGGTGTACTGGAACGTTTGGGGTGCTGTTTTTGATAATCAGGATCGTGTCGGAGCATGTGAAACCATGTCCATTCGTCCTTGATACCGGTGGGCATGTAAGTGCTTACGTAATCCTTGCCCCAGATGAAAATGCCATCAAAGTGGTGTTTGAACGCCAGGGTGAAGAAAATGTACCCCACGGGAGGCACATCAAACGTTCCGTTTCCTATGTTTATTTTCAAGGTCTTGTTGGGACGAATGCCGCGGAATTCACGGTACAGGATGTTCTTCCTCAGGAGCTTGGCGCCTTGCGGGTCAAACTGAAAGTTGAACTCGCCACCGTATGCCAGCACGCCATTAGGCTCGCCGCCCGGCAGGAACCAGACGTCTACCTCGCCGTTGGGCAACCGCCTGATATACTGGTTCAAATGTACGGGGCGGTCTTTAACGACTGCCTCAAGCTCACGCCCGGCATTGGATAATGCCCTGGCATAAACAAGGGCGAGCGGTTTGTCGACCTCCCGAGCGGAATGAACAACCCTGTTGCTGGCCACCTCGTAGTGAAACACCGGCTGATAGAAGTCCTTTTCCTTATCGTAGCGGCCATACACGGCATGGATGGTTTCACCAGTGGCATAGATAAACCACTCCGTGCCCAGCTTCTCCAGCTTCTTCTTGTCTTCCTTGACCACCTTGTCCGTGGTCATCCATGCCACCTTGTCGTAGGAGAGTATCCAGTCTGCGGTGCTGCAGTTGCTTTGGAACTGTTGCACCGGGAACTGCGGGACGTCACCCGTGTCAGGTGCGGCGGCAGCCGTGGTCACAGTTTTGGGCTTATCCGCCCCCAAGGCGGTTCCTGGCAACAGGAGGGGCAAGGGCAGCAGCGCCATGCAGATGATGATATGGTTCATGGTAGTCTCGGGTGATGGGGAATGGATCAGGGTTATTTATTTCTTTGGCTTGTCATAGGTGTCGCACAGTTGGAAATCTCGGAAGAGCAGAACCACATCCTTGCCGGTATAGCTCTCAAAGTTCTGCAACTTGGGCATCACGGGGAGGTTGTTTCGTGGGATGACGCCTGTCCCTCCGTGTTGCATGGAGCCACAACGATAGTGCAAATACTTCTCGTAAGGATTCTTGATGTTTAGCATCAGGAGTTTCTCCTCGTTCGTGAATCGGAAGGAAACACAATCGCCGGTCTTTCTTGGATTGGTTTCGAGTTTTGGATTCTTGAGCTGATCTCCCTGGCGTTGGAAACGCACATAAAACGTCTCGCCGGGGATGATGGAGATGATGCCGTTGTCAGTGATGATTGGGGCTTTGGCAAAAGACACCTTGGCCGTGGAACCGTCTGGGAATTGAATGTCGAGCGTCTGGGCGTTCCGAATGTTGGGATCCTTCTCTTCTGATGCAAGAGCACCTGTGACCAGCAGTAGAAAGGCGAGAATATGCAACAATCTGCCGGCCATGCCTCTCCTGTTCATTGATTCAGATTCGTCCCTCATGTCGACTCCTTGAACTGAAATTGAGCTTACGCCGACGGGGCAGGGGAGGCGAGAGCAAAAGACCGCGCTATAGAACGTGGTTCTCTCGCCCATCGTTGCGTGAACAACCGGAGATCAGGAGCCGGCCGCAGTTGTTGTGAGTGGCCGGATGTCGAAGTGTTGCCGCTTCGGGAAGTAGCATGACTCGTGGTGCTGGTGCATCGTGCGATAACACAGCTCGCCGTTGTCGGGAATGCGGAATGCCGCCTGCTTCATGTGCTGCGCAGCCTGCCGCGCGTCCACAAAGCGATAAATGCCCGTGGGGCCGACGCTTTCCAAGCCGCGTGGGGTGACACCGCGGTTCGCGGCCAGTCCGGTCAGCGTGTCCGGTTGGTGGAGCACGAACACTTCCGCTTGGTCGTAAAGCCACACTCGTCCGCTGCGGGCGGCAAACCCAGCGATGGCATGGGCCGTCTCCTGCGGGAGGTGTGCGCTTGTCAGGAAGAACAGGTCGCGTTTCTTTGCAAGATAGCCGTCGGCGATCATGGTGCTGTCGCAGATGTCGTAATCCGTCACGCGGCGAAACTCCGCGCTGCGATTGACAAATACCGTCCAGTCGTAACCGGGCATTTCCAGCATCTCGCTCTCGACGGGATAGAACACTGCGATGGCTGTGTCGGGAGGGTCCACAACGAGTTTGGGGCGCAGTGCCGCATGGACCGCGGCTGCGCGAAGGATGTTCTGCGTGTCGTCGTGGATCATGGATGATCCGTTGGCCAGCGACTCATACAACGCATTGGCGGCGTTCTCGGTGTTGATGATCAATGCCGCTTCCGTTCCGTAGCGCGCTCCGTAGAAATGCGCTGCGGACGCGAGCCGGCGCGCCGGCAGGTGGCTGCGATCGAACGAGCCGAGATTGGCGCTGCCCGTCCAGCGGGCCGTCAGCCCGTATTTCGCCGCCAGCTTCGCCGCACGGCTCTTGATCTGTCCCTGCTGGACTTTCTCTTTGACGAATCCGACGGGCAGGCCGCCGGGGATGCCGGGGTAGTGAGCGCGATAGAGCGCGCACACACGGTCTGCGAAGTCCATGACAGAGTCGGTGCTCCACAGCCTGAAGTCATCGCGTTGCCGCAGCGGGTTCTCCTGAAACGGCGAGCGAGGCATCACGCCGTCGTCAAAGGACGATATCTGTGTGCCCCATGATTTGTTCAGGGCGCCGATGGTTCCGTATTTCCTCCGAAGCTCACGGGCAAACGATGCCCTTGCACACCGGTCGCCGGCCCATATCCCCGTGCCGCCGCTATTACGCGCCGCAAACTTGTAGTGCCGGATGCCCAGCGAATACGCCACCTCGCCGTAGTCGCCCGAGATGGTGTTGTACACAAAGCTGAGCCGCCCCTTGAGTTTTTCAGCGATGATGCCCAACAGCCGGTCATAGGTCTCCGCCGTCTTGGGGTCCCACAGCGAAAGGACATTCGATTCCGCGTTGTTGCCCAGGGCGCGGTATCGGGCGTGGGCCTTACCCTCGGGATCGTACCAAGCAGGCGGGTAGTGCAACCACGCCATCATCCCGACCTTGAGCCCGGCATTCAACACTGCGTCCATGTCGCGCAAGGTCCGGTCCCAATCGAACCGTCCCGGCGCGGGTTCGATTTCCCACCACACGACGCGCATTTCGATCAACTCGACGCCGAAGTCGCGCAGCCGCTTGAGAATGTCCGGCTTGATCGTGTCGCATAGGCCGTTGCGCACGACATCCCGTCCCGTTGGCGTCTCCAGATTCAGCCACTCGATTGGTATGTGCCGTGAGTGGAACACGGGTCGGGCCGGGTGGCTTGGCGTGCCGGTCTGTGTCGGTTCCAAGGCGCATAGCCGGGCCGTCGTGGCTGTCGTGGCAGCGGCTGCGACCTGTCTCAAAAACATGCGCCGGTTCAGGAGAGTGGCTTGCTGAAATCGGCGGCGGGTCGCGTGCTGATTCATGTCTATCAGTATGCGCCACTGGTCGCGCTGCGGTAAAGGGACGGCAATCGCTTTTATGTGGACACCGTTAGCGGCAGATGCCCTTCAAAGCGGACAGGAACCATGCGCATTACCCCGTATTCAGCGCAGTATCTTGCCGTCGATTGAGATGACGCCGGAAGTGCGGCGCATGCCGATGCCGAGGCTGCCGATGTGTGCGTCAGTGATGGTCAGGTTCAGTGTGCACGACTCGGGCTTCAACTCGAACAAGCCGAGGGGCTGCCATGTTTTCGTTTCTTCGTGGTGTAGCTGGCCGCTGGTTTCGACCTTCAATCCGCGGATGCTCACATCGCGGGTTGAGTCGGTGCCGCGCTCCCATGTGAAAGGGGCCATGTTGTAGCGATGGTCCGGGCTTACGCCCTAGATGGTGAGGTTCTCGATCGTCGCCTTCACGTGGCCGCCTTTGCCGCCCCAGCCGAACTGAATCGGTGAACCGTTGCGGTGATGCTCGATGACCACATTGCGGACAGTGAGGTCGTGGTAGACCTTGATGGCATCGTCGCCGGTGCTGATGAAACTGTCCGCAAGGGTCGAGCCGTCCGAACCGACAAAACCGTCGCTGTTGTTGTTCGAACCGGGACGGGTGTCGAGCAGGCTGCACTGTGACACATGCAGCACGGATTTGTTCGCATAACCGGAAAAGTGATAGCCGCGCGGGTTTCGCGAGGTGAGATTGGAGATATACACCGTGGCATCGGCGAGGACGCTCACAGCGCCGTATTTCCATTTGGCATTGTCAGCAACGCCGTTGCGGTCGGTCCACCGCTCCTCATCGGTGCCGAAAATCACCGACGTGTTCCGGTCGATTCCGATGATGCGCAACGGGTTCTCTGCTGTGCGGAACGACACGCGGAATCCACCCCTGACGGTCACGTTGGAGCCGATCACGATCTGTTTCACGTCCACGGGTACCTGCCAGTAAAAACCCTCCTTTGTCTCTGGCATGGAGCCGCTGGATGCGAACGTGAGCGTGCGGGTGTTGTCATCCCATTTCGTCTCGCCACTATAGTCCGGCTTGACCGGAAGCTGGGCGGCTGACGACAGGACCTGTGCCAGCAGAATGGTGGTGACGCACATCAATGCTCGAAGATCGGGTTGCGGCTTCATATTGCAGAACACCATCAGGTTTCTAGCATACCCTCATAAGCACGAAACAAGGCCAAAGTGTGCATCGGGCAGGCATCAGTGGTTTCGCTGGCGCCACGGGTGACTGATGGTGCTGTCTCGTCCACCCGGCTGGACGAAGGCGGCGGGCTATTTCTGCCGCCGCAGCCAGATCGCAATGTCGCGGCTGAGTGGTGGCAGCGGCACTTTCACCTTGCCGCCGCTGGCATGGACAGTGGAGACCTTCATCGGTTCGCCGCTCCGGGTGTCCCACAACTGCGCGTGGTAGCGGCCCGGTTGCAGTCCCCGGACCTCGGCTACAACGCCCGGCACGGGCTCAGGTGGCCATGATACGGTTGTGCGCGCCACCGCGTTTGTTGCTGCCAGTGCGTTCGCCCAGGTCGCGTCAGTGTTCTGCACCCACATCACCGCGGAGTCCGGAGCCACGAGCCCCGCCACCCGCAACAGCTTGTCGCCAGTCACCCGCAGGTATCCCGGCAGGCTGAAACGCACTCTTACCCAGTCGCGGCCGGTATTCTCCACCGTCACACGATGACGTCCCGCCGGCACCTGAATCGAGTAAGGGCCGTTGAACTGCTCGAGAGTGGCTGTGTTCTTGGACCCATCGGGATCGGCGAAGTCCTTGAACAGCGTTTCCTTTCCATCAAGAGCGATGTGGAGATTCGCGCCGCCATAGCCGCTGACACCGTCGACATTCACGATGAACGAGAGAGGCTTGGGCGCTTCGAACTGAAACGTCACCGGGTTGTGCAGTTTCTTGTGTCCACCGAGGCCGTGCAACAACCCGGCCAGCCGGTTCGTGCCACTGCGGGTTGGATCGAGCAATTCCCCGGCCCGGGAAATCACGAACAGGTTGGTTTGATTGGCCGGGTGTGGCTGCCAGCTCACGGCGCCATCCTGGAGCCGCAAATCGCGAGTGTAGCGCCGGCCGCTGGAGCTGGAGAGCGTGAAGGGCGTTGCGTTGGTGCCGGGCCACCGGAACGCGGACCAGCCTTCGCCGCACTCGCCACCCACTGCCGCCGCAAATTTCGCAATCCCGGCAAACTCGCCATAGAGGTTGCACGGATGAACGTGGCCGTCCCACCACCAGACACAAGAGCCGCCGATCGACCCACTGACGAGCCCGGACCATAGACCGTTGTGAAGGCCCACGCCGTCCCGGTCCTCCTTGTCGCCGTCGCCATGCACATCGTTTCCGATTTCGCCCACCAGGTGCGGCTTGGGATAATCGGTCAACTGGCTGGAACTGAGTTCGATCACAGCGCCTGCCAGATCCCGGCGTCCATAGCTGTGAGTTTGCACGAGTTCGATGTGCGGTTGTTCCCAGATCGGCGACTTCCTGAATCCGGCGAAACTGGTCGTGATGATATGCCGGTAAGGATCGATCGACCGCAGCCAGCCGCCCATCTTCTCGTGCCATGCCGTGCAAGCCGGCTCGGCGCGTTTGAAGACTTCGTAATCGGCGTAGATATCCACCTCGTTCCAGAATTCCCAGAAGCCGACACTCTCGTGACCGCCAAAACGCGCCACCCAGTAAC
>CAZGGF010000345.1:0-3379 GCA_964524715.1 uncultured Verrucomicrobiota bacterium
CTTGCGCATTCGCGAAGACCACAAGGGCCAGTTCGACCCCGCGCTGTTCGCGCCGGAAACATTCGCCAAGACTGCGGTGACGGCCCCGAAGAAGCCCTGACATCGAAGGCAGGGGGACTTGACGCGGCGCGCGGTTTGCCGGAAGATAGTGTTGTCACGTTGATGGGCGAAAGCGTCCGCTGCAATTGTTGTAACTGCACTCGAATGAACCGGTACCAAGGAGATCTCATGAAAAATCACGCACACATCTCGTTTGTCCTGTGGAGTGTCTTGACGATGGTTTGCTGTTCCGCGGCCTGGAGCCAGAACCCGGCAACGCCTCCTGCCGAGTTTGGCAGAGCCAGGCTTTATGTCAGCCCGAGCACGGGTATCCAATATGCATTGGTTCCGGCGGGAAGATTCGTAATGGGCAGCAACAAGGGCAATCCCGACGAACTGCCGGTGCATGAAGAGGTGATCTCGACACCGTTCTACCTCGGCATCGTCGAGGTGACACAGGAACAATGGCAGAATATCATCGGCGACAAGTACCCCAACCGCAGTGCCCACAAGGATCCGACAAACCTGCGGTTGCCGGTGGAATACCTCAGCCTTGCGAAGGCACGCGATTTTTGCGAACGGCTATCGGGAAAGGAAGGCCGGCTCTGTCGTCTGCCGACGGAAGTGGAATGGGAATACGCCTGCCGTGCCGGTTCGACGACGGCATATTGTTCGGGCGAGAGCAGCGACGATTTGGCCAAAGTCGCTTGGTATGCCGACAACGCCGCGAGCCAGACTCACGAGGTTGGCCAGAAGATGCCGAACCCGTGGGGCCTTTTCGACATGCACGGCAACGTCTGGGAATGGTGCGAGACGCGTTATTTCAACCGCTACGACCGGCACCTGAACAGCTCCGGGACATGGGTGGCGCGTGGCGGCGCGGCCAACAGCCCCGCGCAGGATTGCCGCTCTGCGAAACGCAGCGCGTTGCAGAATCTCGCCCAGAAAAAGGATGTCGGTTTCCGCGTGCTGATGGAAATCAAGTAGCCAGCGGTGCGTGCCTGCCGCGTGCTGCCTTTTGGCTGCTGAAAACGCGTCCTACTTCACGCCTTCGACGCGCTGGTAGGTGGTGAGCAGATGTTTCTGCACCTCGCGGGTGAACGTGCGATGCGCTTTCAGGATGCGTGTTTGCTCCCCGAGAAGCTGCGCCATCCGCGTGCTGAGCGACCGCGCCAGATTGGCGGTGACCTTTAGCGCGGCAATGTTGTTTTGTTTCAACAGCGTGATGAATTCCTTGTAGGGGAGTTTCAGCAGCAACGTGGGCTCCAGCGCCGTACACGTGGCCGCACGTGTCTGGTTGCCGAGCAATGCCATTTCGCCGAAACATATGCCCGGGCCGTGTTGCGCGATCTGCCAGCGAGACCCCTCATCAATCTGCTTACTGACTTCGACATTGCCGCTGATGATGAGATACATGCCGTCGCCATGGTCGCCTTCCTTGAACAGCGTCTGGCCGGGCTTGAGCGCCACACTGTAGATGATGGAGTTCACCACATCCAGATCGGCGGACGTCAGCCCTTTGAACGCAGGGACCGTATGGAATTGGTCGATCAAGACTTCGTCGCTCATGGCCTCCTTTGTCCTCCATCCTGCGTCTTTACACAATGATTTTTAACTCTCATTTTTCCGCCACCACCCGGTTTTCGAGCACACCGAGTCCGGCGATTTCCATTTTGACGACGTCGCCGGGTTTCAGGAACACCGGCGGTTTTCGGAAGCAGCCGACGCCCGGCGGCGTCCCGGTGGCAATGATGTCGCCAGGTTCCAACGTGATTGTCTGGCTGAGGAACTCCACCAGCGCCGGCACGCCAAACACGAGGTTGCGGGTGTTGGAGTCCTGCATGAGCTGGCCGTTGAGCCACGTGCGGATGGTCAGATTATGCGGGTCGGACACCTCATCGCGCGTTACCAGCCACGGGCCCGTCGGCGCGAATGTGTCGGGTGACTTGCCCCGCGTCCATTGCTTGCTCTTGAACTGGAGGTCGCGAGCGCTGACGTCGTGGAAAATGGTGTAGCCGAAGACATGTTCGAGGGCGCGCGCCTTCGGGATGTTCTTGCCGCCCTTGCCAATGACGATGGCCAATTCGACTTCATAGTCCACCTTCCGGGTGGCCTTGTGCAGCATGATCGCATCGCCGCAGCCGATGATCGAGGTGGAGAATTTGCAGAACAACTCGGGAATCTCCGGCAGCGGCACGTTCTGCTCGCGGCAGTGGTCCACGTAGTTCTGGCCGATGCAGAGAATCTTCGGCGGATGCGGCACCGGCGGGCCGTATTTTACTCCCGTGATCGGGAGCAGGAACCTGGGCTTTCGTTTTGCGACCGCGGCGGCGGCGAGCGCGGCTTTCTCGACCTTGCGAGCGATGGCCAGTGCCTGCGGCATGTGAAGCAGACACTCGATGCAGTGAAACAAAGCTGAATACTTCTTGAACGCCGGCAAAACGGTGGCGGCGGTTGTGAGGTCCACCACGTCATGACCGACGACGCTGCCGACGTGAAGACAACCTTTCGATTCGAATGTGCAAAGCTTCATGCTTAAAATGCAATCTAATGCGGTGCGCGGTGGGCCGAAAGGGGAAAGATGCCTGCGAACGGAAGTCCCGCTGCTTAAATCGGATTACTTCTTGCCCGGCGGGGTTGTTGAAACCGTGGGTGGTGCGATCAACTGCAGCGTCGCGCTGAGACTCTTGCCACGTTGTCGCTCCTCGGCGCGAAACTCCAGTTCGGTCTTGCCGATGCGGATGATGTCGCCATCCTTGAGGATCGCGATTGGGGCACGCTTTTGGTTGACCCAGGTGCCGTTGATGGAACCGCCGTCTTTCAGCACCCAATCATCCTCCCACAGCAGCAGCGCGCAGTGATGCCGTGACACTTCCACATCGTCCAGACTCACGTCTGCCGTCGGCCCACGCCCGATTGAGAGCGGATCGCCCTCAATAGCAACCTCGACACGTTCTCCGTTGGCTTTCTCGAAAAACAACAGTGCCATAACACTCCAATCTTAGCGGCGGCCTTCGAAACCGGCAACGCGAAAAACGCGCCGCATGCTCACTTCGGGTAATCCAGCGCCTCGGGAATCATCACCTGCGTCAACGCATCGGCGGCACGATCCTTCGCAAGGCGCGAGCCGGTGAGACAACTATCCAGCTTGATGCGCAGACGGATGAAATCCTCCGCCCCGGCGAACCGCACACACGGACCGGCTTTGATCGGATGGGGCTGACCCGGTTCCGTCACGTCGCTGCAGGCGCGGGCGGCGCCGGCGATGCCGGGAATGACTCCCTCGATATCATCCAGATCTTCCGCGCCGTAGCACGCGGCACAACCCTTGTCGTCCCAT
>CAZGGF010000346.1:0-4167 GCA_964524715.1 uncultured Verrucomicrobiota bacterium
AGGTGCGTGAACGGCATACTGCCTGTCTGTGTCATCCGGTTCCCGATCACGAATTTCGCACCGTTGTCCCGCCCGTCAAGCAATCGTGGAATGTCGTCAGGCGCGTGCTGGCCGTCAGCGTCCAGAAGGACGATCCACTCACAATCCAGTCCCGCGCACCGAGCCAACCCCGTCTTCAACGCCGCGCCTTTGCCGCGGTTAACCGCGTGCCGAATGACCTCCGCACCCGCCTTTCGCGCCTCGTCGCCACTGCCATCCGTGGAACCGTCATCCACCACCAATACACGTCCAACCTGCGCCAACGTCTGCTGGACCACGTTGCCGACATGGCCTGCCGCGTTGTAAGCCGGGATCAACGCAATGAGGTTCTCGCCCGGACGTTTCATCTCGCGAGTCCAAGAAAACCACGTTACCCATTTGCCACGTAAACTTGCGCCAACGACCAATCCCGTTCCACGTTCCACGGGCTGTGAAACATGTGCCATTGCTCCGCATGATCGCCGATTGCGCGTTCGAGTTGTTCCGCAATCCGGCGATTCAGCGTTTCCACAGTGTCCTTCGTCTTATCCGTGAAGATCGGGTCGTAGAAGAAAAGCTTGTACCGGTCATCCGGCAGGCGGACACAGAAGCCCAACACAAGGGGCGCACCGGTGGCGAGCGCCAGCCGCGCCGGCCCGGCTGGAAGACGCGCGGGCGAGCCGAAAAATACCGTCGTGTCGCGGTTGCGCGTGAAGTCACGGTCGCCCAGCAAGGCAACGATTTCGTTGCGTTGAATCGCCCGCAGGCACTCGCGCGTAGCCCGGCCCACCTCGATCACCTGCATCCCTCGTCCCACACGTTGCTCTTGAAACAGCATGTCCACCCGCGGGTCCGCCATCGCCAAAGCGACGACATTGAATTTGTATCCGTGCCGCACGATGGTCGCTCCACCATTCTCAACGCAGCCAAGATGCGCGGTCACCACCACCGTCCCCTTCCCCACCGCTCGCGCGCGGCCAAGCGATTCAATGTTCTCCACCTCCACCAGTGCCTTCAAAGCGTCCGCACGGCTTGCAGAACCGAAATAGAAGTAGTCCGCCACGGTTTTCGCGAAGCTGATGTAGATGTTCCGCGCCCGGTTCAAGGCCTCGCTTTCGCCGAGTGACTCTCCGCGAAACGAAGCGATCCGACGCAGATTCGAAGCGACTTCCCCCGCCTCGCCCCGCTTCAGCATGAAATACAACCGCCCCAACCAACTCGCCACTGTCAGCGCCACGCAACGCGGCACGATCTGCGTGATTGCTGCTGCTGCGCGGAACAGCCCGTATTTCATTGCGTCAGCCGCAGCACGGCCTGCGCAATGTCGTGTGCGGAATCGGGATGGCGCAGCGGTTCACAGCCGGCACGCATGGCAGCCAGCCTGTCGGGACGCGACAGCAGTTGCTCAATCAATGGCGGCAGGTCGTAGATGGTCTCCGCTTGAACCGCGACGTGAGACTTGAGCAGAAACTCGGTGTTGCGCATCTCCTGGCCGGGGATCGGGTTGATGATGATCATCGGCAGGCGCTTGACCAGAGCTTCGGCAGTGGTCATTCCACCCGGTTTGGTGACCGCAAGGTCGGCAACGCTCATCAACTCATGCACGTTCCTCACGAAACCGTAGATGTGGGTCGGATGAATCAGACGCGGCCGCAGTTCCTCCAATCGCTCGCGCACTTTCTCATGCATGCCGGCAAGAATCATCACTTCGATCGGGCGTCGGATCTTGTTCAACCGCTTCAGGATCGTGCGAAACGGTCCAAGGCCCTGGCTCCCCCCCATGATCAGCAGCTTGGTTGTATCCCGGCGCAAGCCGAGCTTCTCGCAAAGCGCAACGCGATTGGGCTCCTCCTTGTAAACCGGATCCACCGGGATCCCCGTGACGAGCACCTTCTCCGGCGACACACCACCCGTGATCAACGCCTTGCGCGTTGCCTCCGTCGGCACGCAGTAGAGGTTCACCTGACCGTGCGCCCAGTAACGGTGCGCGACGTAATCCGTAATGACTCCCACAAGAGGCAATGCCACGCCGCTGCGCATCTTGTAGTCCGCCATCACACCACAAGAGAACGCCTGAGTGCACACGATGGCATCCGGGCGGAACTCCTGCAGCAGCGACTCCAGCCGCGCGGCATTCTTGCGGTTCAATCGTTCGTGGATACCGCTGGTGCGCTCCTTGAAGCGCGGGTTGTCATACATCCATTCCCACAGGCCCGGCGCCGTCTTGAGCACGCCCAGATAGGTCTTCAACACAATCTTCGCAAGCAAGGGGCTTGCGTATTTGAAGGAATCGTACTCCGCGCTCACCAATCCGGGTTCCAACGCCTGCATCCCTCGCTTCACAGCGAGCGCAGCACCGTGGTGGCCGGAGCCCTCGGTCAGGTAAAAGAATAGAACTCGCTTTGGCATCGATTGTGTCCTGATTCCGCAGGTTGCTCTGCCGAAGGCTCAACCAACGGACAACATCTGTCCGATGCGCTTGGCCGCTTGCTTCAGGCGTTCCTCGTTCTGAACCACCGCAAAACGCACGTAACCCTCGCCGTATTCGCCGAAACCGGTGCCGGGCGCGCACGCCACACCAGCCTCTTCGATCATCAATTGCGCAAACTCGATTGAAGTCAGCGCGCTGTATTTGAGCGGGATATGCGCCCAAATATAGAATGTCGCGCCGGGCATCGGCGTCTCCCAACCAACCGCATTCAGTCCGTCGACGAACACCTTCATGCGTTTGTAATACGTATCCACCGCATGCTTGACGGAATCCTGCGGGCCGTTGAGCGCCTCAATGCCCGCGATCTGTGCTGCGCGGAAGATCCCGAAGTCAATGTAGCTCTTGGTCTTGCTGAGCGTTTTGAGGATGCTCGCGTTACCCACTGCGAATGCCAGCCGCCAGCCAGCCATTGAGTAGCTCTTCGAGAAACTGTGGAACTCGATGGCCACGTCCTTCGCACCCTTGGCGTTGAATACGCTCGGGGCCTTGTGGTTTCCATATACGAAATCGCTGTAGGCGAAATCGTGCGCGAGAATGATGTGATGGCGTTTGCACCAATCCACCATCTGCTGCATGAAACCGATGTCGCACGTCGCCGCCGTCGGATTGTGCGGGTAGGACAGAATCATCAGTTTCGACTGCCGAATCACGTGGGGATCGAGTTTGTCCACCACCGGCAGGAACTTGTTTTCTGCCAGCAACGGCAACTGATACAGGATACCGCCCGCCATGATCACGCCGTTGAAGTGGATCGGATAGGTCGGCGACGGCACCAGCGCGATGTCATCGTTGTTCAGGAAGCCGAATGACAAATGCGCCAGACCCTCTTTTGAACCGATCAGCGGCAGCACTTCGGAGTTTGGGTTCAGTTCAACGTTGAACTTCCGGTGATACCAGTCCGCGATGGCCTTGCGCAGACCACGCTCAATCTCGCCGTCATAGCGCGAATAACCATGCGCATCGGGGCGCTTGACCGCCTCGGCCATCGCAGCCACCACATTGGCTGGCGGCGGCAAATCCGGGCTGCCCATGCTCAGGTCAATCACGTCCTTGCCGGCTGCCGTCTGCTGCTTGATCAACTGGTCAATCACCGCAAACAGGTAGGGCGGCAACCGTCTCAACCGGTTGGCCTCCTGCATAAAATTCGCGTCAAACTCTGTCGCTTTCTTCATAGTCCACTTCCTGTCTTCTGCTTGAATTCGTCCGCATGATAACTCGACCGCACCAGCGGCGCGCTCGCCACATGGACAAATCCCATTTTCAACGCGGCCCGGCGAAGCGTCACAAACACTTCCGGCCGCACAAACTCCACCACCGGCAAATTCGCCGGCGTCGGCTGCAAGTATTGCCCGATGGTCAGCAACTCGCAACCTGCCGCGCGCAAATCGCGCATCGTCTCCAAAACCTCGGTCTCCGTCTCGCCGTGCCCGACCATCAGGCCCGACTTCACATAAATCCGCGGGGCGCCGGTGGAACGTCCAATCCACTCCGACGCCATCTTCAACACCGTCAGCGTCCTCTCATAGGTCGCCCGATGCCGTACTTTCGCTGACAACCGCCGGACTGTCTCGATGTTGTGATTAAACACATCCGGCTGCGCTGCCAGCACTGTCTCCACCGGCTCAAGCCGGCCGCCGAAATCCGGCGTCAAAACTTCC
>CAZGGF010000347.1:0-2156 GCA_964524715.1 uncultured Verrucomicrobiota bacterium
GAATTGCGGGAAACAGAACGGAATGCCGCCGCGAATCGGCTTGTCGGCGGCCCAGTGCGATTCGCGGCTCAGGAAGAACAGGTCTTCGCCCTTCGCGTTCCGCCACGATGTGACGTGCGCGCCGTGCAGATAAACCTCCGCGCTGGCGCCGGATCGATGCGACAGTGTCACGCGCGGCATGTTGTTCTTGCCCGGTGAAACGGCAACCGATCCCGGGATCCCGAATCTGGCTTGCAGTGAATCAGTCATGGTGTTGCGGCGGCGCGGTTACCTGCCCATCTGTTTCAGGGCTTGCAGGCACTTCTCAACGGCATCCAGCGCGGGCACGTTCGGACGCTCGTATTCGACGATATACCACTCGGTATTGCCCGAGGTTTCGCAGAGTTGGAATATCTCCTTCCACGGCAGTTCGTCCTCGCCAATCAGCGCGTCCGGCTTGGCTTTGGAGAAGGGCTTGCAGTGGACGGTCGCGGCCCGGCCCGGATATTTCTTCAGGAACACCACCGCGTCACCACCGCCGTGCATCGCGTTGCCGGTGTCGAACTGCATGATGACTTCCTTCTTCGTGTTGCCGAAGAACGTATCCCACGGCAACTCACCATCGAGTTCCTTGAACTCGATGGTGTGATTGTGATATCCGACGCGCATTCCATGCGGGGCGACCTTGTCAGCCAGCTCATTGAACAGTTTGGCCGTGTCGGACCATGCCTGTCGCGACGAAGTGCGGTCCTTGGGCAAGCCGGGCACAATAAGGTACTTGTTGCCGAGCGCCTGGTTGAACTCGATGGTCTCCTTGAGCTTGTCGCCGAGCAACGTCGGCAGGCCCGTGTGTGTGCCACAGCACTTGAGTCCGTTGTCGTCGAGGAGCTTCCGCAACGTCTTGGCGTCGCGGTTGTGATAACCGGCAAACTCGATGCCTTTGTAGCCCATCTTTCCCACCGCGGCGATCACGCCCTCAAGGTCCTTGGCCGCCTCCTTGCGGAGTGAGTAGAGTTGCAGTCCGATCGGAATTTTCCCGCCCGCTGCGCCGGCGAATAACGCCGCCGGATTCCATGCCGCACACGCCGCCGCGCCGAGGGCGCTGCGTTTCAGAAATTGCCGCCTTGTCATCATGTTTTTCTTCTCCATTGGAACCGCGTGCCCGCTGCGTAAGCAGTCACGCCTCAAACCACTGTTGTTGAATCACGTTTGGAACAGCAAATCGTCCGCCAACATTCAATCGAGGACGGGTTAGTATTTCCCTTGCGCAAAGTCCGCCAGATGAGCGGCAATCCGGTAGAGCCTCGTTGTGAGGGTCCTGTGAATGAGGTGATACACGAAGGTTGTAGAGCCTCTTTTGATCACGACTTCTGGATCGGCCCTCACAATTGCTTTCTGTTCGTTGTCTTCGAAGATTTGGGGGTCCAGATTGGAAGATGTGATCCCCATCTGGCCGGTCGTGGCGCGCTTCCCCACCTTGCACGAGAACGTGCAGGTGAACTTGTGATCATGAATAATCTGCCGATGCGGTTCCGGTATCGGATTCTCGACCAGCAAATTCTGTTTTTGTGCTTCAGTCCTCATAACAACACAACTTCACCAGATGTTCGCGCATCTGTCGCGACTTTTTTACTAAAACCCGGAAATGACGCCAACATGTGGCGATTGGCTCAAATCTCCGTCCATTGTCCCGGGACCGGCACGGGATAGCGGCCTTCGGCATCCGCCTTCACCGGCGGTTCGCTATCGTCGGTGAGGTTATCAATGTTCGGGCAGAACTTGAAGTCGGATTTCATCGCTTCTTCCCACGTGATCACCCGGCCCATGTGTACCGCCGCGCGACCCATGATGTCCGCCAGATTGGTCATCGCCGCCCGTTTGGCCTCGTTGTGCGGCTTGTTGTTGCGAATGGCGTCAAACAGCGCATCCCACTCCGCCTGCCACGGTGTGACCGGCTCCTTGTCGGCCTCCCACGCGATATTGTCCGGCGTGCAGCGCTGATCCTTGTACGTGTGCACCGTGGCGGCGTGAATCGCCCCGGAAAACTGCGCCGCGCACTTGGTGCCGTGGACGAAGGTGTCGAATTCGTAGAGGCACTTCGGGATGTAGCGCACCACGTCGTAGGCCTTGGTGCCGTCGGCAAATGTCCACTCCACCGAGAACGAATCCAGGTTTTG
>CAZGGF010000348.1:0-83875 GCA_964524715.1 uncultured Verrucomicrobiota bacterium
CGACCTGGGCAGCGGAGGTTGGCCAACCCAAGCCAACGCCGCTCATTCCAGCCTCCGGGACGACGCTTGTGGACACGGCCATGCGGGCGATGGGCGGCGCGGAGGAGATTGTGTTTGCCGTTCGCGATCTATGCTCCGCCTACCAATGCTACGCGACCTTTGGCGAGTATGCGGACGAAGAGAAGTTCATATACGCTCCGGACGGATCCCAGCTCTGCAAACTCAACTTGCGCACTCGGCGGGTTGCCGTGCTGCTGGATGATCCGAAAGGCGGCATCCGCGATCCGCGGGTGCATTACGACGGAGGGAAGATTCTCTTCGCATATCGTAAAGGCGGCACGCATCACTACCATCTCTGCGAGATCAACACTGACGGGAGCGGGTTCAAGCAGTTGACGTTCGGCGATTACGATGACGTTGACCCAGCCTACCTGCCTGACGGCGGCATTATTTTTTCATCAAGCCGGTGCAAGCGATTCATCCCCTGCAATCGCGTGCAGACGGCAATCCTCTACCGGATGGACGCGGACGGCAGCAATATCGCGTGCCTTTCCGCGAACGTGCTTCTCGAAGACCGGCCTGCGGTGCTGCCGGATGGGCGGATCATCTACACGAGGTGGGAGTACACGGATCGTGCCAGTGAGAAATTCCGCGACCTGTGGGTCATGAATCCCGACGGGACAGGCCAGATGGTCGCCTTTGGCGGCATGGCGCGACCCTACCCGGAGTTCTTCGCCAAGTGCGACGCCCTGCCGATTCCCGGCACCGACGGCAAAGTCGTGTCGGTCTTCTCGCCAGCGCTCGGTCAGCGCGAGAACGCTGGCAACGTCATGATCGTCGATCTCAAGGCCGGACCGGACGATTGGTCCGCGGCCAGGCAGATCAGTCCCAAGGTGGATTTGGCGTGGAGCGTCGGCTTGGGGCGTGGGCGGGAGGGTTTCAGAGACCCGTATCCACTGTCAGAAGGCTGCTTTCTTGTTGCGAGAGACAAGAGCTTGCTGGTTCTCAACGCCAATGGAGAAACCCAGGAGTTCTACCGCGCGGAGAAAATGGTTCATGACCCGCGGGTGATTCGTTCCCGGCCGCGTGAACCGGTAATCACACCACGCAGCAATCCGCAAAAGAGCACCGGGCAGTTGGTCCTGGCCAACGTCTATCACGGACGCAACACGACGGGGATCAAGCCCGGCACGATCAAACAGCTTCTTGTGCTTGAAGACCTGCCCAAGCCTGGCAGCAAACACGGTCTGCCCGGTCATCACGGCGGACATATCACACTCCACCGGGTCCTGGGCACCGTTCCGGTCGAACCCGACGGCTCAGCCTCTTTCGAAGTCCCGGCCCTGCGTGCAGTGTTCTTCGTCGCGCTCGACGAAAAGGGTTTGGCGGTAAAACGCATGCAGAGTTTTACAATGGTGATGCCGGGCGAAACCCAGGGCTGCGTGGGCTGTCACGAGTCCCGGACGGGAACCCATCGCTCCGGCGCTTTGATGGCGGTCAAACGTCCCCCAAGTCGAATTGAACCTTTTGCCGGCGTGCCTGAGGTATTCGACTATCCGCGAGACATCCAGCCGATCTGGGACAAGCACTGTGTCACGTGTCATAGCGCCGAAAAGCCCTCGGGTCGCGTGGTGCTCACGGGTGATAATAACGAGTGGTTCACACAGAGCTACTTCACCTTGAGCGCGTATGACCAGATCAGCCAAGCCTCCGGCTGGGCGGAAGACGGCAACCATGCACCCTACGGGTTCGGCACAGGGGCCAGTCCGCTGATGAACAAAGTGGATGGCAACCACCACGGGGTCAAACTGACGAAACGTGAATACGACATGGTGCGTCTCTGGATCGAAACCGGCGCGGGTTTCACGGGCACCTACGCCGTGTTTAACCACCCGGAAAATGCGGTGGCCACACAGTTGATCACTTCGAAACCTGTGCTGGGAAAACCTGTCCAGCCAATCGTCGAGAATCGTTGCCTGACATGCCACGGTTCAGTGGCCAGACTGGGGCGGCGCGGCAAAACACAAAGCGATGACAAATGGGACAACGGCAAGCCGCCCGAATGGCTCAACCTGCCCCTGTATTGTTGGAACCTCTACAACCTTTCCCATCCCGAAAAGTCCATGATCCTTCTGGCGTCGCTGCCCAAGGAAGCGGGTGGCTACGGATGGTGCAAGGGCAAGGATGGCCAATCCGTTGCCGTCTTCCGCGATACAAAGGACCCCGATTACCAGACCATCCTTCAGGCTGTCCGGGCGGCCAAGACGCGGCTGGAGACGTTTGGACGGCCCGATATGCCGGGCTTCCGTGCTGGTGATTACTATGTCCGGTGGATGAAACGCTTCGGCGTTCTGCCCGAGAGCTTCGACCCCGACAAGGACTCCCTTAATCCCTACGAGACCGACAAGGCGTATTGGCGCTCCCTGTGGCACCATCCGCCCCAGGTCAAGACCACCTCTGTAGCCAGTCGAGCACCCGAAGGGAAATGATCACGCCAAAGCCCGGCAGGTAGCAGTCATCTGCGAACCGGGGGAAATCCAGTTTCCAGGTTCAATTCGCTCCTGACAAACGACCGTCTTCAATCCACACGATGCGGTCGGCGATGTCCTGGATGCGACCGTCGTGAGTAACCATGATGATCGGACATTGCTGCTGTTTGGCGAGCGTGCGCAAAAGCTCGACGCAAACATGGCCGTTATGTTTGTCGAGCGCCGCGGTCGGTTCGTCCGCCAGCACAAGTTTGGGGCGATGAACCAACGCGCGTGCCACAGCCACCCGTTGCTTCTGGCCGCCCGAAAGAGTCGCAGGATAGTCTTCTGCATGATCCGCAAGTCCGACCGCCGCAAGCATCGCATGGGCGCGCTTCTTTCTCTCACTTGCAGAAAGCGGTTCCGCCAGCAACCGAAGCGCCATCTCGACATTCTGGCAGGCGGTCAGGAATGGCAACAGGTTGTGTGCCTGAAAGATGTAACCAATCTGCCGGCGCACCTGGTTTTGAATATCGAGGGGTGCGTCACGCAGTTCATGGGTGAAAACGCGCAGGCTTCCCTCTTGAACTGACCGCAACGCGCCGATGAGCGTAAGCAGTGTGCTCTTTCCCGAACCGCTGGGACCGGTGATTAACACGATCTCGCCCGCGTGGATTTCAAGCTGTATATCGTGGAGGATGAGCTTGCGAGCGACACCATCCCCGTAGGAATGATGCAGCCGGGAGATGGAAACGATGGGTCGCATGTTCAGAACATGTCGGCGGGATTGGCAGCACGCAGTTTCCGCAGCGCCAGCGCGCCGGACAGGAGACACATGCCAAGTGTCAGCCCAAACACCAACGCAAGTTTTGGCGCGCCCAACGTCATCGGCAGCGCCGTAATACTCGACGTCAGGTGGTAAAGCCCCGTCGAAACGACAAGTCCCGGAACATAGCCCAGCAGGCTGAGTATGACGGCGGCGCTGCCCACAATTCCAAGGAGGAACCCATGCGTGTAGCCCATCGCCTTGAGCGTAGCGTATTGCGGCAAATGGTTCATGATCTCGGTGTAGAGGATTTGATAGACCACCCCCACCCCCACGATGAAACCCATGAAAAGGCTCACCGTGAAAATAAAACCAATGGCTGTTGTGTCCTTCCAGTAGTTGCGCTCCAAGTCGATGAACTCTTGCTTGGTCAAAACTCGCACGTCGGCCGGCATGAGGTTCACCAAGGTCTTCTGCGTCGCCCCAACGTCCGCGCCTGGCCGGAGTTTCAAGACGCCAACGTCAACCTGACTGAGCGTGCGATGAGAGAATATGCGAAGGAAGTTGACCTCGCTCGTCACAATGTTTCCGTTCGCAGCAAACGACGCGCCTAGCTGGAATAACCCTTTGACTCGCACACGGCGATGGTTCACCTCAGCAGCGACAGGCTCGCCTGCCTGCAACTTCGCGGCCACAGGACCATATTCAGGCCGCGACCATTCGTCGAACACCACGGCGTTTTCGTTCTTGATCGCGTTGAGATGATCGCTCAGACCCGGCAGCTCCAGCAACCCCGCGACGGGATCAATCCCAAGCACCAGGATTGGATCGCGCCGGACGGTCCAGGGGTTCTTCCAATCCGCAGTGCCCGAGTAGAGCGAACCCGCACTCTCCACCCCTGTAACGCCCAGCGCCTGCTGCACACGCCGGCGCGCAAACGGCGTCATGCGCCACAATGCCTGGCTCTGACGATGAACAATGAACAAATCCCCGGTCATTCGGCGCTGCACAGCGGTCGCGCTGTCGAACAAGGCATCATTGAAACCAAGCTGCATGAAGCACAGCACCACCGCGAACACAACGCCAGCGATGCCCGCCAGCAGCTTGCGAGGCTCGTGCCGCAACTGGAACCACGCGAGTTGGAACGCAGTGCCCATGCCCCCCGTGCTATCCTTCGATGACCACCTGCACCTGCTGGCAGGTGAACCTCGCCAGCCGTCCGGCGTCGCTTGGATTCAACCGCACGCGCACCTCCACAACACGCGCATCAATATCCGCAACAGGATCCGTGTCCAACACGTCCAGTCGGCGCACCTGCCACCCGATTTCCACGACCACGCCGCGCAACCGCTGTGTCTGGCCAGGCACGATGATCTGCGCGGGCTGGCCGCAACGGACGCGCCCCAAATCGGTTTCATAAACCTCCGCCACCACATGAATGTCATCCACGTCGCCTAAATCAAGAATGCCCTTGTCGCCAGTCTTCTCCCCAGGCCATGTATGAATCTTCAACACGGTCCCGGCAATCGGGGCACGTAACTCCGCCAACGCCAGTTCCGAACGGGCAAGTTCCAGCGCCGCCCGGGCGCTTGATAATTCCGCTTCCGCCACCGCCACGTCCACGCGGCGCACCTCTGCCACGCTGGCCAATTCCTGCTCAGCCGCGCGCTGCTCCGCCTGCGCCATCTCCCATGCCGCACGCCGGTCGTCAAAATCCTTAGGCGAAATGACCTTCTGCTGGACGAGCTTTTCCAACCGCCGCAATTCGCTGCGCGCATTAACCTCTGCCGCACGCTGCCGAACCACGCGCGCCTCGGCAGCGGCCACGGCGCCGCTTTTCGCGCCCGCGCGAACCTGTGCAACCTTGGTCTCACACCACAAAACCGCGGCTTCGGCCTGTCGCACTGCTGCGGCTCGCTTGTCCCGCACGCTGAACCAGCCGAGCACTTGCCCGGTCTTCACGCGATCACCTTCGCGCACGTTCAACCCAGCAAGTGTCGCCGCGTCAGCCGACTCCGGCGCAGCGAGTCGGCGTGTCCGCGAAGCAGGCTCCACCCGTCCCAAACAGCCCACACCCGCGCTGGCGGCAGGAAGTGATCGAACTTCCTCCACCTTTTCCACGGACGCGTGCAACCGCATGGCAACAACCCCCAGCAACCCAAATAGCGAGCAACAGGCGAGGACTCTCACGAGCATCCAGCCATTTCGTTTTGACAGCAAAGCAAGACGCATCATTGTCGTAGTGGAATCGATCGTTCGACGGCCTTATGACACGCGCGGCGCAGTAAGTTCCATGAGCACCTGCCGTATCGCACGCAGTTGTTTCGGCGAAGGTCGACAAATGCCAAAGAGAGTCCAAAGCCAGATTCCATCCAGCGCCGCGAATACCGTCATCGCCCGGCCGGGAGGCAGTCCGTCGGCCGCAACATCCTTCATCCACAGCGCATAGGCTTTGCGCAACGGTTCCAACAACTTCGGTTGATTGGCGACCGCTGCAAGAAGCGCGGCGCTCATGCGTGATTCCTTTTCAGCCTGTTTGCGAGGGCGGTCGAGCATGGTGCGCACGAGAGCGCGAGCGAAACGACCGCTAGCTTGCGATTCCGACTGTAACGCGAGATCCAGCGACGCTGTGAAGGTGCGAATAAGCCGTTCGATCATGGCTTCGATCAGCGAGTCTTTGGATGGAAAATGATACAGCAGGCCGCCTTTGCTCACCTTCGCTTCCGCAGCGACCACATCGAGTGTCAACGTGCCGCCTCCGTCGCGCAGCACAACAGCTTCCGCCGCATCGATCAGCACTTCGCGGGAGTTTCCCGCCCGGGTCTTTTTCATGAGAACGTTTATTATACCGTCCAGCCGGTACAGTCAAGAGTTTGTTCGAACGATCCATCCTGCCTCACCCTCCTCCGACATCGTCCAGTTTGGAAGTTCAACAACTATTTCAAAGCCGGCTGCCATCCGCAGGCCACGCAGGGCCCAGCGGAGGTCGTCTTTCGCAAGCCGCGCGCGGAATGATACCGAAGTCGCACTTGTCACGTTTGCAGTGGGTGCTACACTGTCGGTCGCGTTCAAACCAATCACTGTCCCAGTCGTTTCGCAAAGGAGCCGAACATGAACCTGCAAAGCAATCGCCGCGAGTTTCTCAAGCAATCCGCACTGGTCAGCGCCGGGTTTTGGCTGGGCCGCAGCAGCGCAATGGCCAAGGGACGCTCACCCAACAACAAACTCAACATCGGCATCATCGGCGTGCACAGCCGCGGCGCCGCCAATATGGGGGCCGTGGCAACAACCGAGAACATCGCCGCCCTCTGCGACGTGAACGAGGACTTCCTGGCCGAAGCCGCTAAGAAATATCCCCAAGCCAAGACATATAACGATTGGCGGAAGTTGGTTGACCAAAATGACCTCGACGCCGTCGTCGTGAGCACCACGGAGCACACGCACGCGCTGGCCAGCGTCTGGGCCATGAAACGCGGCCTGCATGTGTATTGCGAAAAACCGCTTGCGCACAGCGTGCACGAAGCACGGGTGATGCGTGACACTGCCAAGAAGATGAAGGTGGCAACCCAGATGGGGACCCAAATCCATGCAGGTGAAAACTACCGCCGCGTGGTCGAGTTGATCCAGTCCGGTGCCATCGGCCCGGTGCGTGAGGCCCACGCCTGGGTCGAGCAAGGCATCGAAGGCCCGCGCAGCCGTCCACCGGAACAGATGCCGGTGCCGAAAAATCTGAACTGGGACCTCTGGATCGGGCCTGCGCCGATGCGCCCCTATCACGACTGTTACTTCACGAAGAAATCCATGTCCTGGCAGAACTGGTGGGACTTTGGCAACGGCGCGCTTGGCGACATGGGCAGTCACATCATTGACCTGCCGTTCTGGGCGCTCAAGCTGCAAGCACCACTGACCGTGGAGGCTGAGGGATCAGAGGCGTTTCGCCCCGAGACGTATCCGGATTACCTCACCGTGCGCTGGGAGCATCCGGCGCGCGGCAAAATGCCCCCACTCAAGCTCACGTGGTATGACGGCAAGGAATCCCCGAAACGCCTCAAGCCGGTGGAAGGCATTGACCTGTCGAAGTGGCATCTCGGCGTCATCTTCGTCGGCGAGAAAGGAACACTGGTGGCCAACTACAGCAAGCTGTTCCTGCTCCCGGAAGCCGACTTCAGAAACTTCCAACCACCCAAACCATGGCTCAAGCCGTCGCTGGGCCACCATCAGGAATGGATTCACGCCTGCAAGACCGGCGCGCCGACGCTTTGCAACTTCGACTACTCCGGTTCGCTGGTGGAGCACGATCTGCTTGGAACAGTCGCGTTCCGGACGGGTAAGAAACTCCAGTGGGACCCGAAGAAGCTGAAGGCCACCAACTGTCCCGAAGCCGATCAGTTCATCCGCGGAGCCTATCGCGAAGGCTGGACGCTGTAGGAAGTCAGTGCCAACATTTTGCGATGAGAATCAAATACGCGTTGATGTCGCTTTGGGTGATGCTCGCAATGGGCGCGCTCACGCTGTGCGCTGGAGAGAAAACTGACACAAGCCGGCCGCTGGTCGGTGCAATTCGATGGGATGCGTGGTATGGAAATCTTCCCGCCTCTTTGCATCTCCCCGATCCATCCCTGCGTCCGGGATATGATATCGCACGCGGCAAACTGAGCCCCGATCCCGGCAAGGAAGCCCAGCGAGCGCTCGCGGCAGAAAAATGGCGCTACCGCTGGCCCTTTTTCACCACCCTCGCGCTGGACGGAAGCGCGAAGGAGTTCAACGGGAATCTCCCGGCGGTCATTGAGCAGGAGATTGAATACGCCGTCCACGCCGGGCTGGATTACTGGGCCTTCGATGCGTATCCCGAAGATTGCCCACTGAGTTACTCGCTCAAAACGTTTCTGACCTGCAAGAACCGGGACAAGATGAAGTTCTGTCTGTTCCTGGTGACGCGTTCCGCATATGGCAGTTTTGCAGAAGACGAAAAGTTCCAGGCGTATGTGCTGCGGATGTTGACGCAGCCGAATTATCTCAAAGTCCAGGGAAACCGCCCGGTGATTTACCTGGGTTTCCTGAACGATCGGCTGGTACAAATACTCCTCGACGGACGATGGCAGAAATTCTGCCGCGAACTGGAAAAACGCGGATTGGGAAAACCCTGGGTCGCAATCTGCCACAGTCCCGCGAAATCGGCCAAGCGGTATTACGACCTGCTGCAAGGCGATGCGTTGAGCCAGTATAACGTCTCTGGAAGCGCAAAAGCCGGATCGTATGCGGAACTGGCGGCACGCGCTGAGAAGTTCTGGGAGGACTGTGCCGCCACAGGCGCCCCCGTGGCCCCCATCTGCGTGGCCGGCTGGGACCGCCGCACTCGCGTGATGAACCCGGTTTCCTGGGAACGATTCCATTTGCAGAAGGATGCGGACAGTTATTACTACAAATCCGGAACCCCGACGGAACTCGCAACCCATATCGGCAATGGCGTGTCGTGGTTCAAAAAACATCCTGCCACAAACGGCAGCGGGTTGGTGCTCATCTACGCTTGGAACGAAATCGACGAGGGCGGCTGGCTTGTTCCCGCACTTCCCCCACCCCATGGCGAAGGCACTGCGCGGATCGATGCGCTCCGCAAGGTCCTTGTAGCGCCGGATGCGTCCCTTGAGAAACCGGGATGGAAGCTGACATTCCATGACGAATTCGACCGGCCGCAGTTGGATGACATGTATTGGTTTGCGGCATACCGGTCCGGCCGCAAGGAGTATTTCAAGCGTATCGGCAAGCCGAGTCGCTGGACCGACCATAATGCGCACTATGTAATCGAAAACGGTATTCTGAAACTGCGCATCGATGAGAAATTGCCGTTCCGCCCGGACAAGAGCACTCCCTGTATCAGTTGTATCCAGACATCGGATCACCGTTTCGGAGCGACCACCAGCGAATACCAGATCCTCGACAAGTTTGCGCAGAAGTATGGCTGGTTCGAGTTCCGTTGCCGCTGTCCGCGCGGAGAAGGATTGCTCAGCGCCCTCTGGTTGCATCAACACAACCCCACCAAGCAGGAATACACGCCGGAGGGAGGCCGCAAATCGATCAAAGATGGGGTCGTGGAAATTGACATCATTGAGCAGCAGGGCCGCTGTATCAGCGACACGAACAGTACCGTTGACCTTAACATCCACTTCACCAAGGAAGCTCACTATCGACCCAAGGTGGACGTGGACCTCTCCAAGGACTTTCACGTCTGGGCAATGGAATGGCAGGAAGGACAGATCGATTGGTATCTGGACGGCAAGGTCGTCAAGACCTACAAAGGCCCCACTCCACAGGAAAAGATGTTTGTCCTCATGGCGCTCTTCCAGTATTCGGGCTGGATCGGAAAGATCGATCCCAACATGAACTATCCCCGTGATCTTGAAGTGGATTACGTTCGCGTTTACGCCCGGGACAAAAAGTAGTGGCCAACAATAGTGCGAACATAAATCGTAACAAATTGCCGTTATCGGGTTTTAACCAGAAACTATGAAAACATCACTCCTATCCCTATCCATCATCGCAGCGCTTGCGTTCACGGCTTCGGCGGCAGAAAAGAAGCCCTACAAGCCCGCCTTGGTCACGCAGACGTTTTACGTTGCCGGGGTTCAGTGCGATACCTGCGTCGCCAACATCACCGAGTCCATCAAGAAGGTGAAAAGCGTAACCAAGGTGGACAAGCTCACGCCGACCAGCGGCTACGTCAATGTCTCCTTCGATGCGCACGCCGACAGTTTCCACCAAGTCGCTCAGGCGATTGCCGACGCCACTCCTGTGCACGGCAAGAAATACGTCCCGACGATGAAAATCCGCGTGCCCGATTACGCGAAGGAGGACAACGCCGCAAAAGTGGACGCCGTATTCGCTAAATCGGCCGCCTTCGTGAAGGTCGAGGCGACGAACAAGGAGAAAGGCGAGTTCGTCATCAGCTTCCTGCCGCTGACGCTGGACGAGAAGAAGACCGGCCCGCAAGGCTGGAATGCCGGACGGTTCGGCCATCCGATTCACGACCCGGCGCCGAAGGGCCTTGGTCTTGCCTACAGTTTCGTCCGCGAAGGTGTGCCCCCAGCCAAGCCCGCCGCGAAGAAGAAGTAACTCTTCGACCACAATTCAATCCACGCCACTGCCAGCGTCGCGCTGGCAGTGTGCTTTTCCGCGCCGGTCAAATCGTACCTTTCGAATCAGAGCAAATACTCGCTGTTCACCTTTGCCCGATAAAACAGGTGAAGACATCCAGTTTTCTGGTCCCATCATGGAACATGCTCATGACCGTGAACTTCGCGTGCGGCGGTCTTGAAGAGAGGACGAGAACATTGGGTGTTCATCTTTGAAGTTGGAAATGGAAGATCAGATTGCTTAGGATTTTGATCACTGAGGACTTGCCAGTGACTTGAGATGGCGCCGATGCGGCAAGAGGCGATGTGGTTCACAAAGGGAGTGGGTTTGAGAATCGGTTTGAACATGAAATCCGTGCGGAAAAATCTAATGGGTTCCCTCGTGGCTCCAGTTCTGCTGGCGACGGCAGGAGCAGCAGAAGCTGAAAGCGTAAAAGTGTATGCCTTCCACTCGGGCAGCCTGAGAACCCAAACGCAATATCTTCTGAAAGACACACGTATTGGGACCCCGATGGAAATCCCCATCCCCTTTCTCGTGATCCAACACGGCAAAGAGTGGGTGGCTTTTGACACGGGGTGCAACGCCCTTGCGGCCAAGGATCCCGCCGGGTATTGGGGCGAAGCGACTGCAAAAGCTTATGTGCCTACGATCAAACCTGAGCAGGAGTTTCGAGAGGCAATCAAACTGCTGGGGCTGAAACCACGTGATTTCAAAGCCGTGGTCCTCAGCCACGGTCACATTGATCATGCCGGGGCGATCGACAATTTCACCGGCACCAGCGTCCCCATTTATTTCCAGAAAACCGAACTACGCGAGATCCGGAAGGTCGTCGATGCCGCAACCCCGGGCGCGGCTTACTGCCTCGGAGATTTCAAACACATGAAGGAACTCAACATCCAAGAAGTGGAAGGGTTGTTCGACATTTTCGGAGACCAAACAGTGATGGCCTTCCCCACGCCGGGTCATACAATCGGTCATCAATCCTTGTATGTGAAGCTCTCGACGGGAGACACGTTCATTTATTGCGCTGACGCCTTGTACACTTTGGAGACCATGGAACGATCCGTGCCACCGGGGCTTGCGGCCGATATCCCTGCCACCATGCAGAATGTCCACTGGTTCAGGCTGGAACAAAGGCGCGGCGTCAAGATCGTCCCTTCCCATGATCCCGGATACTGGGCGAAACGCGCGTGGGCGCCCCAGGAACTGGTGCCCTGACAGAGGCGTGAAGGCTGCAAGTGAGCAGCTCACGATGCGGTCGATTTTCTTGTGGCGCGAAATCGCCGGACGATGGCAGGCTGTGCGCATGAAACACGCCTCCGCTTTTACTCTCCTGTTGATGATTCTGCTGGCCCCGTTCGTGGCCACCGCATCGGATCACCCTTCGATTCTCACCGAACCCGCCGACTGGCGCTTCGAAGGCATGGCCATCCCGCCAGGATTTGCTCCGGACATCAAACTCACTGGCGCAGAGGAAATCCGGTTCGCACCTGGGATGTTCGACAACCGTTCCAGCAACTATTTCACATACGTTGTGGTCATCCTGGCCAACGGTGCGCCAGAATTGGGCACGGGGGAGATCAAGGAGTTACTCGAGAAGTATTATCGCGGACTCAGCATCGCCGTCGGGCGGGGCAAGGGATTTTCGCCGGACGCCGCACAAATGCGAGCCGTGGTGAAACCGGCGGCCCCCTCCCCCGATGCGAGGAAATGCCATCTCGCCGAGGTCGTTTTCTTCGATTCCTTTACCGATGGTCGCAGAATCAACCTGAATATTGAGGTCCTCGTGGTTCCGCGACGAGCAACGAAGCAGACCTGTCTGATCATGCTGGTATCGCCCAGTGCCAAAGATGCTGACGTCTGGAAGACCTTGCGGGAGATCGGCCGCAAGGCCGCAAAAAATGCGTCCGGCATCAATTGAGAGAGAGCCCAAAATATCGCCCCAATCGCCAGCGGAGATGCAGGCCAAGGATTTTCTTATGGCGCAGGGATGGCTGGCGATGGCAGGCTGATGTAAACCACTTGTCGAAATGAAAGCATCTCTTCTCACTCTCGCACTCACCGCTTCCACACTGATCTCGTCTGCTGCCGACACTCCGCTGCCCAAGCTGGACCTTGGCGGCGTGCGCGAAGAGCACATCATGATTCCCATGCGCGACGGCACGCGCCTCTCGGCCTATGTGTATTTCCCGCAGGGACAAGGACCGTGGCCCGTCGTGTTCGAGCAACGCTACGCGGTCATCACCGGTGCCGGCTCGCGCAAGGAACTCGCAGCACTCGCCTCGCATGGCTACGTCGCGGCGCGCGTCAACTTCCGGGGCTCTCAACTCTCGGAGGGCCTCTGGCGTGGTTACCGCGCGCTGGCGTGGGGCAAGTTGCGCGACGGCTATGACCTCTGCGAATGGTTTGCCACGCAGCCATGGAGCAATGGCAAGGTCGGCACGTTCGGCGGCTCGCAGGCCGGTTTTGCCCAGAACTTCCTCGCCGTCACACGTCCACCACATCTCGTCTGCCAATACATGACCGACACGGGCCTGAGCCTATATCACGAGGGCTACCGGCTCGGCGGCGCAACCAAGCCGGAACGTTTCAAAAAGATGGGCATCGTGGCGCGCGATCCAGCAGACAACCGCGCGCTCATGGACGAGTGGTTTCGTCATTCAATCTATGACGACTACTGGCGCGACGAGGATTGCTCGCTCCATTTTGACAAGATGAACGTGCCCTGCTTCATCATCGGCAGTTGGTACGATTTCATGAGCCAGGGCAGCATCCAGAGCTTCATAGGCCGCCAGCATCGCGCCGGGCCACAGTCGCGCGGCAAACAGCAGCTCATCATCGGTCCCTGGCTCCACGGAGGCATGCCCAAATCGAACAAGATCGCGGAGATGGTTTATCCGGAAAACGCTCAATTTGACACGCCCTCACACATGGTGCGCTGGTTTGATCATTACCTCAAAGGCGTCAACAACGGCGTCGAGAAGGAACCGCCTGTCCGTTACTATGTCATGGGCGCTGTGGGCGAACCCGGCGCGCCCGGCAACGTCTGGCGCACCGCCAACGACTGGCCCGTGCCCGCGCAGGACACCGCCTACTATTTTCACGAGGGCGGCAAGCTCGATACCACCAAGCCGGACACAAAGAACTCCGCCACGAGCTACGTGAGCGACCCGTGCCATCCGATGGAGATTCCGTTCACCGCGTTCCCCGGCGCACGCGACGCGCGGAAATTTGAGGAACAAAAGGAAGTGCGGACTTTCACCACCCCTCCCCTCGCCGCGCCCGTCGAATGGACCGGCAAAGTGCGCGCCGAGCTATTCGTCACCTCGACGGCAAAGGACACGGATTTCATTGTGCGCGTCACCGACGTGTATCCCGACGGCCGTAGTATTCTCATCGTGGACTATGTGCGGCGCGCCCGGTATCGCGAGGGTTTCGAGAAGGAAGTGCTGATGCAGCCGGGGAAAATCTACCGTGTCGCTTTTGACGTCGGTTCCCTCAGCCAGATATTCAACGCAGGCCACCGCATCCGTGTGACCGTAGCAAGCACCGGCGCGCCATTCTACGAGCCTCAACCGCAGACTGGCGAACCGTTGACTATCGAGTTCCCCGCCAACGCCGTCACCGCAACCAACACCGTCTTCCACCAACGCAGTCACGCCTCCCGCGTGATTGCACCCGTGTCAAATACCAGCAAGCTGCATTGCACCCAATGAAGAATACACATGATGATTTAGTCTTGGATAAAGGATAGGATTGAGATGATAAGGCTCAAATGGATCGGTTGTTTGGTCTGCTTTGCGGCAGGGGCTCTGGTTGCAGACGAACCGTGGCAGGCCATGTATGATGGCGGCTTCAAGGCTCCGGGCGTCAAAGGGTGGTCGTCAAAGCTGACGCGCTCTGAAAAACTTGCAGAGGGCTTGCGCGTGCTGGATCCGTCCACCGAGAAAGGCAGCGGACGGTTCTACGAACTGGCCTGGCGTGTGAACCCCGATCAAGGCGCGACGGTGGAAGCGCGACTGAAGGCAGTGTCCTGCTCGATTCCTTACGGCGTATCGCTGATGGTGGCTGACGGTGTGCATGAGGACGCCGTGACGTTTTTCCCCGACAAGATCACGCTTGTCGGCGCGAAGCTGAGCGTCCCGTTCGACGCGGCAGGTGCGTTTCACACCTATCGCATCCAGATTTGCGACACGGACATCAAGCTGTGGGCGGACGAGCAGTTGCTGTTGGATGGCGCGGGCAGGTTCACGACGGGAGCGCATCACAAACGCAGCCAGATCGGCTTCGGCTGTGGAAGTTCGGCGGCGACGGGTGAGGCCATCTGGCAATTTGTGCGCTTTCAGGGCGGCAAGATCGAAACGTCACAGGTCAGCCAGCCGGATGTGGCTGATCTGGAAGTGCGGGTCGGCAAGACGCAGACGATCGTTCCCGTGGGCCATTACATGAGCATGTTTAAACTCAACGACGGTAGTGTCGTCGTGGGAGGGAAGAAATCGTGCGACGCGGGCAAGACGTGGCAAACCGCGCGCCAGTTCAGTGTTGGCGCGTTTCAGTTTCCCGATGGCGAGATCATCCAACTCGGTTTCAGCACGAAAACAACCGACCGGGAGGGGGTTTTCTCGACAAGCCTGACCCGTTCGACAGACGGCGGCCTGACATCGAAGTCAGAGACTACCACCCTACACATTCCCGAAGGTGCCGGCGGAACGGGCGACGATGGGAGTTGGTTCCAAGGTCCCGTGGCCGATCACTCCATCGTTCAACTTCGCGATGGCAGTTTGCTGGCGTCTATGTACGGCCAGTTCAAGACTGATCGCGTATTGGTGCCAACCATGCCGGCGAAGTGGCAGTGTTTCAAATACCGTACTTTCGTAGTGCGCTCGACGGACCGCGGCAAAACGTGGAAACACCTTGCCACCGTCGCTTACGATCCCTCCATCGGTCTGGAGAGTTTCTGTGAGCCGGACCTGCTCACGTTGCCAAACGGCGATATCCAGTGCTTTATGCGTACGGGCGGCAGCGGTGGCAAGTTCACTCCGCTTTACCTGAGCCGATCAGAAGACGACGGCAAGACGTGGTCCACGCCGAAGCCCATCACTGATCGGGGCGTGTGGCCAAACGCATGCCGCATGAGGAACGGAGTCCTCGTTTGCACCTATGGCCGGCCCGGTAACTGGCTGGCGTTCAGCCTGGATGAGGGTCGCACGTGGCGAGGCCATTTCTGTTTCTACGATGGCCCGACCACCAGTTATAACACAGTCGAGGAAGTCGCTCCCGACACGCTACTGGTCGTGTATGATTGCCAACGGCTCGATGAGAATGGAAACCTGGCGCGATCAGTGATGGGCACGCGTGTGACTGTCAAACGACGGTGAGCCTGAACCAATGCATGATGAAGAGCCGGGTAATAGCTCGTCGACTTCTTTGCCGGAGACGACTCCGGGCATTGAAATGTGCACTTTGGAGATAGTTTAATGAAATCCTGTCTACTTGTGTTGTTGTTGAGTGTCGGCATCGCAATGGCCGGGCAAGCCGTGTCGCTGGAAAATGATCTGCTACGCGCGGAGTGGGACGCCACGCGCGGCACATTGGTCTCGCTGAGGGACAAAACCACGGGACGTGAATGGCTCGAACCGGGCAACGCGACACCTATCTATACAATCCAACTCGGTGATGAAAAGTCGCCACTTTCGTCGGCCAACGCCACGTCAATCAATGCCCGACAACAGGAGGCCGCAGTGATCGTCGAGGGCATTCACGACAAACCTGCTGCTCTTGCGGTGACATGCCGGTTCTGGCTGGAAAAGGGTTCAACCCATCTGTTGGGACGCATCGCCATCCGTTCGAAGATGCCTTGCCGCATCGCGGAAGTCCGCTTTCCGTTGGTGAGACTGCGATTGCCCTTCGGCAGCAACACTGAAGAGGATCAGGTCCTGTGGCCAGAGTGCGACGGCACTTTGCTGCGCAGTCCGGCTGTGAATTGGCCCGACCGTCAGTTCAGGTACCCTGGTGTGGCCTCCATGCAGATGATGGCGGCGTTCGACCCGAGGGCGGGACTATGTCTGTCCGCGCGAGATCGCGAAGCACACACGAAGATGTTCTGCACCCACCGTAATGGCAGAGGCCTTGAACTGAGCATCGTCCACACGCTGCCGCAGTCCCCTGTAACCCAATGGGAGCTTCCCTATGACGTGGCGATGGCGGCGCTGCGACCGTCACCCGGCATGAAAAAGATCACTTGGGAATCCGCAGCCGACCTCTACCGCGAGTGGGCGATCCAGCAACCGTGGTGCCGCCAAACGATGGCACAGCGAGTGGCGGCAGGCGACATACCGAAGTGGATCGTTGAACCAACATTGATCTTCACTTACTCGCTGCGCGGAGAAATGCAGGATGGGAAACAGGGTGATCGCTTGCCGCTAGTGGTCGATCAAACCGAGCGATGGCGCCAAGTGGTGGGCGCCCCGATCACGTCTCTCATCATGTCATGGGAGAAGCTCGATTCGTGGGTCACACCCGATTATTTCCCACCCTACGGCGGCGAGGAGAAGTTCACGGCCATGACAAAGGAACTCCACGCGCGCGGACATCGGACGATGGTTTATCTATCCGGCCTGCACTGGACGCTGCACAAGGACATGGCCGGTCCCAACCGGCCGCATGTAGTGGTGGATCAGGAAGCCGATTTCAACCGCCGCGGGCGCGCGTCAGCCATCAGCGATGCGAAGGGCGACGCCGTCATCAGCGGGAAGCCGGACAAAGGCGTTGGCCAGATCGCTACGGTCTGCGCGAGCACGGCATTGGCGCGAGAAATCCTGACGGACACGTCGCTGCGTTGCCAGCAATTGGGAATAGACTGCGTGCAGGTGGACCAAATCGTCGGTGGCGGAATGAAGGAATGCCTCCACCCTCAACACGGTCATCCGCCGGGCGGCGGCACGTGGTGCAGCCAGGCGTTGTACCGATTATTCGGGGATATCCGCAAGGCAGGCAAGGCCCGTGATCCAAACTTCGCTTTTTCCATCGAGGAACCGGGCGAGTTCTACCTGCCATTGCTCGATACGTATCACGCGCGCGACCTGCACCAAGGACGCTGGCCGCGTTCGGGGGCGGGCGTGCTGGGCGTACCATTGTTCACGCACGTCTATCACGATTACGTCGCTGGCTACGGTAGCGAGGGGTGCTACGCCTCGGAAAGGCCCAACCGATTCGCGCTCTACCAGATCGGAATGAACCTCACCTGCGGCAAGATGCCGTCCGTGGCCATCTGGGGCCGTTGGTGTGAGCCGGAAAAAGTGGATGCGCCGCAGCGGCGACTGCTGAAGGCCCATCTGGATTTGTGGCGCGGGCCCGCCGGCGAGTTCCTCAACTTCGGCCGGCGCGTCGCCTCGCCAGAACTGGATGTGCCGCCGATGGAGATGACCTTCACCGAGAAGGATGGCAAGACCCGCCGCCCGCTGTCCGTGCCGTCGGTGCTGCACAGCACATGGAAACTCGCCGACGGGCGCATCGGCGCGGTTTTTGCCTGTGTCTACGACAAGCCGGTGGAGTTCACGTTCGGCAAGGAAAGAATCGCACTGCAACCAGGTGAGGCAGCGTTCCGAAAATGCGAGTGAAAACACAGCATCCAACAGCGCCCCCGTCGCGCGTTGCCGATGAGATCACGGCCCGTCTGCGCCGCATGGGCGATTCGACTCGGGCGCGTGGCACGCAACAATACTTCAAGAACGAGATCGTGGCTCTAGGCATCACCGCGCCAGTGCTGCGCCTCTTCGTGCGTGAACGCATGGGCCAACTCCGCCACTCATGGCGCCTCTCCGACGCTATTCATCTCTGCCATCATCTGCTGCAAGAAACAGAACTGGAGACTCGGATGGCTGGCATTCTGGCACTGGCTGCTTTCAAGCGAGCATTCACACTCGATCTTCTGCCCCATGCGGAATCGTGGCTTGAGCACCGACTCGACAACTGGGCGTTGGTGGACACGTTTTGCGGCTCTGTGCTCAGCCCATTGCTCGCGCAACATCCGCAAGCGGCGCGCACACTCGTCCGTTGGTCACGTAGAAAGTCGCTCTGGCAACGGCGCGCCGCGTTGGTCACGCTCGTGCCGTTTGCGCGCCGTGGTCAGCACCTCGACATGGTTTACCGGCTCTGTCTCGGTCATCTCAGTGATTCTGAAGACCTCATGCACAAGGCTACGGGCTGGCTATTGCGCGAAGCTGGCAAAACGGATCGCGTGCGGCTCAGGCGATTCCTGCTGAAACATGGCCCGGCAATACCCCGAACGACACTGCGTTACGCGATCGAGCATTTCGCTGCGACTGAGCGTGCAGAACTGATGCAAGCAACACGTGGGTGACATCTGGAGAACCCAATCCCGCTCGACACGCAGGAGGATGTGTTTTAGACTACCGCTTATTGCAGCGGCAGATGGAGACCGATCAACCAAACGATAACCGCGGGAATTCATGCTCAATCCCTACGATATTTTGACCCTGATTTATGGCGTCGTGGGATTCATCGCCGGCTGGATCTGGGGCCGGCACCGCAGCAGTACAGCAAGTTTTCTGGCGTCCATCATCTTGGGAGCGGCCGGTTTTGCGATGGGCAAGTCTCTTGAATGGGTCAAGATTCTAACGGACACGTGGGCCGACAAGCTTGCACAGAACTACAAGATCCTGGGTGTTGCGTCCAATGTGCTGGCCAACGTCATCTGGTTCGCAGCCATCATTCTCATTCCGGTGGTTGTTATTGCTGCCGTCAGAAAATCGGACCGCCATGTGGCTGCCGAATCCGAACCGCCGCGCCGTCCCAACCTCTACCGTTAAGAAACAGTCGGATGTGCTTCAGACCGCTACGGTAGTGTCCTCGTCTAGTCTGAAACATCGCCGCTTCCAACAATCGCAAAGCGGCAGTCTTAGGGGCTCAAGTCGTGGTGGGACACGATATCCGCGTGAGACTTCCCGGGGTGAACGGTAGCCATTTTGCGGAGTTTGTAGCGTTGAATCTTGCCGCTGGCAGTCTTGGGCATCTCTTTGATGAAGACGATGGAGCGCGGATACTTGTGCGGAGCAGTGTTGGATTTGACAAACGCCTGCAGCTCACGCACCAGCTCCTGCGTCGGCGGATAGTTGTCCTTGAGCACCACGTAGGCCCGGACCTTCGTCAGGCCATCTTCATCCTGCACCCCGATGACACCGCTCTCCAGTACTGCAGGGTGCTCATGAAGAACGTGTTCAACGTCCGCCGGCCAGACCGCGAGGCCGCTGACCTTGAACATGTCGTCGGTTCTTCCCGAATACCAGTAGTAACCGTCGGCATCCATGGAGAACTTGTCATGGGTGTTGACCCACTCGCCGCGGAACGTCTCTTTCGTCTGCTCGTGCTTGTTCCAGTAGCCCGCTGCCACGCTCTCGCCCTTGATGAGCAGTGTGCCCGTGTGTCCGGGCGGCAGGGGTCTGCCGTCATCGTCCACAATCATCGCGTCATAACCCGGCACGATCTGTCCTGTGCTGCCCGGGCGGATTTTGCCGGGACGGTTTGAAATGTAGATGTGCAGAATTTCCGTGGAACCGATGCCGTCCAGGATGTCGACGCCAAAACGTTTCCTCCACTTCTCGAACAACGATTTCGGCAACGGCTCGCCAGCGGAGACACACATTCGGACCTTGCCGAGCTTTGTCCGGCCCGTCTTCTCCGCCAAGTGCAACATGGACGCAAAACTCGTGGGGACGCCGAAGAACACGGTTGGTTGGTAGCGATCCACCATCTCAAAAGCCTTGTCCGGCAGGGGCCGATCCTTCAACAACACGGTCGTCCCGCCGGTCCGCATTGGGAAGTAAAGACCGTTGCCCAGCCCATACGCAAAGAACAGTTTCGCGACCGAGTACGACACATCGTCTTCAGTCATCCCAATCGTGTCGCGCGCATACGCATCCGCCGAAACGATCATATCGTGATGCAGGTGGACTGTGCCCTTCGGATAACCCGTCGTGCCGGAGCTATAGAGCCAGAACGCAGCATCGTCCTTGGTGGTTTTGGCCGCCTCCAGTTTTGGTGAAGCCTTCGCCATGAGATTCCTCAACACCAGCGGCCCGCCATCCCCCGTCTCGCCGACCACGATGTGCTCCAGGAAATCCAGATGCGCGCGGATTTCCATGATATGACTCAACAGGTCCGGCTCCACGATCAACACGTGGGCGCGGCTGTCATTGAGAATATACTCGTAGTCCTTGGCTCCCAGGATGGTGTTTATCGGGATCGGCACCGCACCGATCTTCATCGCACCAAAGAAAGCATACACGCATTCCGGGCAGTCCCGCATCAGGATCGCCACTCGTTGCTCGACCCGGACCCCAAGCGCACGCAGGGCGTTGCCCGTACGGTTGACGTTCTCCACCAACTTTGCGTAGGTGATGACCTCGTCACCGCTCAGAATCGCCGGCTTCTCGCCACGACCGGCTGCCAGGTGGGAGTCCACCAGCACCGTCGCTGCGTTCAGTCGTTCCGGTAGTTCGGGCACAGACATGCGTATTATCCTCTTAAATCAAACGGCGCGGATGCTAAACGCAACCTTGGCCCGGCGTCAAGGCGAGGAACCTGCTCAAAAACGAAGTGGAAGAGCAATTCGCCAATGAAGGTTGAGCAGCAATCCAAAGCCGCACGTGGCACTACGCTCCCATCTTCGCCGCGTGCATCAAGTCATAGACTGAGCCGCCGGACGCCAACGTGCTCTTGTAGAGCCGAATCTCATTCACGAGGCAACGTCCGAAGCCGGTATCTGCCTCCGCTTCCAGCCGATGGCGCAGCCGTTCGGCGCCACGTGGACTGCGCACACGGCCGATCGTCAGGTGTGCCGCGAAGTCCCGTTGCTCGCGCGGAAAACCCAGTTCTTCCATCGCGCCTTCGACATCACGCGCCACGGTCGACAGCGCGTCCCGACCAGCACCAGCGCCCACCCACACGACGCGCGGAGCGCCGCGCTCCGGAAAACATCCCATGCCGCGCAGTTCCAACTCAAACGCCGCCCGAGACGCCGCTATCAGATCAAGCGACGCTTTGATGTCGTCGAGCCGCCCGTCCGGCGTCTCACCGAGAAACTTCAGCGTCAGGTGGAAGTTCTCCGGCTTCACCCAACCCACATCACAATTCGCCTCGCGCAACCGCGCCGCCTGTCCCGCAACAGCCGTCCGGACTTCCTCATCAACATCCACTGCAATGAACAAGCGCATGGTCGATGACAATTCCCGTTACAACGCCTTCATTGCCCGCCGCAGCATATCGAGCGCCGTCTGCGTTACGACAAACTTGAACGACTCGCGGTCATAGTGGTAGATGGCCCGGCGCACTTCAGTCCTGCGCGGCCCGGCGACCGCAATGAAAACCAATCCGACCGGCTTCTTCGGCGTGCCACCCGTCGGACCTGCGATGCCTGTGATCCCGACCCCAAAAACCGTGTCCGCGCGCCGTCGGATGCCCACTGCAAGCTCCCGCGCCACCTGCTGGCTGACGGCACCGTGCGCATTCAGCGTTTTGCGTTTCACTCCAACGTCGCGCACCTTCGCTTCATTGCTGTAGCAGACAATGCCTTCCATGAACACTTCGCTGCTTCCGCTGACATTCGTGATGCGGCTTGCGAGCAATCCGCCGGTGCAACTCTCCGCTGTCGCCAGCGTCAGCTTGCGCCGAATCAAGTCCCTGACGACGACATCTTCCAAGCGGTCGTTCTCGCCTCCAAAGATGATATCGCCGAGTTTCTTGCGAATACTCCCCTCCAATTCATCCGCTTGTGCTGCGGCTTTCGGTCCGCGCGTGATCACTCGCACGTCCACTTCATTGGGTCTCGCGCAGTAGCCCAATTCCACGCCGGATCGGCCCTTCACGAGGGGCTCAACCTTCTCCGCCACCCAGCTCTCCCCCACCCCAACCGTGCGAAGCACCCGGCACGCTGTTGGCGCCGCATAGCCGCGCTCCCGCAACAATGGCATAACGTAGTTGTCGAACATCGGTTTCAACTCGCGTGGCGGCCCCGGCAATAGAACAACCAGTCGTTGCAGGACGCCGCTCTTAGGTTCGCGTGTCCTGCGGTGTTTTGACTGATCATCCTGATTATTCACCTCTGCGTCCAACGCCAGTCCTGGCGCCGTGCCATGGTCATTCGGCAGCACCCGCGCACCTTCCGGCACCTGCGCCTGGACTTCGATGGCCTTCAGCATCCGCACCTTCCGTGCTCGAAACCGGGCTTTGATCCTCTCCAGCACTTCCAGGTTCCGACGCAGCTTTCGACCAAGCAATTCGGCAACCACGTCGCGTGTCACATCATCCGAGGTCGGCCCCAGGCCGCCGGTCACAATGACCAGGTCCGCACGCTGTAACGCCCGGCTCACCGCATCGGCCATCGTTTCCCGATCGGCGTCGCCCACCGTAACAATACGCGTTACGCGAATGCCAAGCGCCCCGAGCCGCGGCGCAATATAGTTCGGGTGTGTATTGACAACATAGCCCAGCAAAAGCTCCGACCCCGTGGTAATAATCTCACAGTCAACCATGGCGCATTCCATCTTCCTCATTCTCATCAGCAGCACCGATGCGGCGTCTTCGAATTGTATTTGTGTTCCAACGTCGAAACATACGCCTGGTCTGCCGGCAACTTCGTGCGTGCCGCGGCGGCTTCGCCGGTCAACTCGCGAATCAACCCACCCAACAGCAGCATTGCTGTTCCAAATCGCCACCAGGATCGTCCCCTGACGGGATCCACCAGTGCCGGGTCAAGCCAGACGGCCTTTGTCTCGCACAGCAAAGCCGGCTTCCGTTTCAACAGAATCGCCACCCATTCCCTGATAGAGACCACCAGAATCGCCACCACCAACACAAGGAATATGCCGGCCACAACCGCATCGAGCCAATTGTTGAAAATCAGAACCCTCGTCGCGAGTTGCTTGCCGGCAGCGACTTGGCCCGCCGCCAGGTCCGCCTCCAGTTTGTGCGCCATCGACACAAATCCGATGCGCGGGTCGGAATGAAACATCTTCTGCACCGCCGCCGTGAATGTAACCGTGATCAGCCACACCATCGGCAACACCGTCACCCAGACAAGCTTCGTCTTGTTCATCTTGATGAGGATTGTGGTAGCCAGACACAGCGCGATCACCGCCAGCAACTGGTTGGCGATGCCAAACAGGGGCCAGAGCGAGTTCACCCCGCCCAGTGGATCACGCACACCCTGGATCATGAAATAACCCCAGCCACTCACCATCAGCACACTTGATACAAGGTTCGCGTTGAAGCTGCGCGTGTCGCCCAAAGGCTTCCAGACGTGCCCCAGGAAGTCCTGCAGCAAATAGCGGCCCACCCGCGTGCCCGCGTCCAGTGTCGTCAGGATGAACAAGGCTTCAAACATGATGGCAAAGTGATACCAGAGGTCGAGCAGATGCTTGCCGACCGCCTGCGAGAAAATGTGCGCCATGCCCACCGCCAAGGTCGCCGCGCCGCCCGTGCGGCCAAACAACGTGTGTTCACCGATGGTCCTGGCCAGTTGCTCCATGTGCTCCACCGTCACGGGAAATCCAAGGCTCGTCACTTGCGCGGCAATGGCCGCCGCATCGCCCTTGACGTTCATGGCCAGATACACACCCGGCTCCAGCGCGCAAGCCGCAACCATCGCCATGATCGCCACAAAACTCTCCATGCACATCGCCCCATAGCCGATGGGCCGCGCATAGCGCTCACGCGTGATCAGTTTTGGCGTTGTGCCACTGGCAATCAGTGTGTGGAAACCGGAAATCGCGCCGCAGGCGATTGTAATGAAACAGAATGGAAACAGTTTGCCTGCCACCACCAGTCCCGACCCGTCCACAAAACGGCTGACCGCGGGCATCTGCATCGTTGGCAGCACAATGAGAATCCCCATCGCCAACGCCGTGATAGTCCCGATCTTCATGAATGTGCTCAGATAGTCGCGCGGCGCCAGCAACAACCACACCGGCAGCACACTCGCCGCCAGACCGTAAAGGATCAGTGCCCAAGCCAGAGGCTCTGCGCCCAGCGTAAACGCCTTCGACCACGCCGGCGTCTCATAGACGAATTTTCCTCCCCAGACCGCCAGCAACAGGAGCACCACGCCCATGGCAGAAACTTCCGCCACCTTGCCGATTCGCCAGAACCGCAGGTACGTCCCCATGAGCATCGCAATAGGGATCGTTGCCCCCACCGTAAACACACCCCATGGACTTTCCGCCAACGCCTTCACCACGATCAATCCCAGCACCGCCAGCAGGATGGTCATGATCGCCAGGATCGCCACCAACGCGATGAAACCCGCAGTCGAATTCAACTCCTCCTTCACCATCTGTCCCAGTGATTTCCCGTCCCGCCGCATCGAGCAGAACAACACCACGAAATCCTGCACCGCCCCACCCAGCACCACACCTATCAGAATCCACAGTGTCCCCGGCAGATAACCAAACTGCGCCGCCAACACCGGTCCCACCAGTGGTCCCGGCCCACTGATTGCCGCAAAGTGATGGCCGAACACAATCCAGGGATTGGTTTTGACGAAATCCCGTCCGTCATCGTGCGCTTCCGCAGGCGTCGCACGCAGGTCGTTCAGTGCCAGCACGCGCGCCGCAATCCACTTCGAGTAGAAACGATACCCAATCGTGTAGGTGCACAGGGCCGCAATGATGATCCAAGCCGCGTTAAGCGGCTCCCCACGCTGGAAGGCCACTGTGAAGTAGCCAAACGCACCCAGCGCTGCCACTCCACTCCAAGCAAGCCATTTCAGAAATGTTCTCATTGTTGGATTGTTCGCACTCTACGACTCACGTAACGCGCGTCAACGACAACCGGTGTGACAAACTAATTGCCTCCCGCGTCCGTCGGATGTCTCGACCGTTTACGTAGTCTCTTCCTGGCCTCAACCTTGGCCCTGCCCCGCGCGGTAAATATGCGAAGCAGTCGATCCCACCCCTCCATGATGGACAGTATCTTGAATGCGCCCCATGGCGACAAGGGCGGCGCATAGTACTGCGTCCTGCCACCGCGGATGGCGCGAAACACAGACAGCATGTCTTTCTCCGCATCCACCAGTGTGTGATTCTTCCCAAACATAAACAACTCGTGCGCGTCACTCGTGCCAACCATCGGCAACCCACGTTCTTTCGCCACCAGTTCCGCCTTGCGGTTAAAATTCAATCCCCGCATGTGCATGTGGCAGTATTCCACCGCATCCCACAGGTCCAGATGATCAAAGAACTCCTGACGCAAACACGACGTCACTGGATACAGCGGATGCGGCGCGATCACCAGACCCGCCTCCCCTTTCGCCTTCTTCCATGCGCGCAAGTCCTCAAACGTACACATTCGATCCACCTCGGCTTGTGTAATGTTCAGGCACAGCACTTCCCGTTTTTCCACAAACACCTCGCAGCCTGGGATCAGCAGTATCCCACGCTCCCGCGCATACGCCGTCAACGCCGGATCGTCCAGCACCTGCCCATGAAACGTGAAGGCCAGCACATCGAACTTCAGAGCCGCCGCCTTCTCAACAACGTCCCGTGCACTGTGTCTGCAACAATCCAGCGCATCCTCACACGCGTGGATATGAAAATCGCATTTCAGCATCACGCGTCACATTACTGCAACCCTCCCCCGACTCAAGAAGAACCACAGCAATCGCCCAACCCGTCGTTCCGACAAGATGAGGTGCTGCTTGCATTCTCCAAGAAAACACTTCTCAGCAGGGCTTAAAGATGCAAATCTACCATTCAGATTTGTTGCGCTATGAACACCACACCTCGTAATCAATCGACGAAGCGCATGCGCGCCACCCACCCGATGAGCCGGCGGCTTTGGCTCAAGCACGCAGCCGCAACCACGGCAGCTCTCAGCGGCGTACCTTTCTTCATTCCCGCCTCTGCGCTCGGCGCAGGAGATCGGCCCGCACCCAGCAAGCGGCTCACAATGGCCATCATCGGCATCGGCAGCATGGGGATGCGCAATCTGAAGGGGTTCCTTAACGAGGACGACTGCCAGATCACAGCAGTGTGTGACCTCGACGGGACACGGCTTAAGGCCGGCGCGGATGAGGTCAACCAACATTACGGCAACACCGGTTGCGCGCAGATTCACGACTTCCGCGATGTCATCGCCCGCAAAGACATTGACCTGCTCTGTCTCTCAGTGCCGGACCACTGGCATTCCATCCCCGCCATCATGGGCGTAACGGCCGGCAAGGACATCTACGGAGAGAAGCCGCTGGCGCTGACGGTGGCCGAGGGCCGCGCGATGGTGAGCGCGGTCAATCGGTTTGGGCGCGTCTGGCAGACGGGCAGTTGGCAGCGCTCGGTGCCGCACTTCCGGTTTGCGTGCAATCTGGTCCGCAGTGGCCGCATCGGGCGAATCCAAAGCGCGGAGGTCGGAATCGGCTTCGGTCCAACCACAGGCGTGGAGCCCATCATGCCCGTGCCGAAGGATTTCGATTACGAAATGTGGCTTGGCCCTGCGCCGTGGGCGCCCTATACGGAAAAGCGATGCCACTTTAATTTCCGCTGGATCAGCGACTACGCCGGCGGCCAGATCACCGACTGGGGCGCCCACCATATCGACATCGCACAATGGGGTCTCGGCACCGAAGATACCGGCCCTGTCGAAGTGGAGGGCGTCGGGAAGTTCCCCACGGAAGGTCTGTGGGACACGCCCATCACCTACCGCTTCGAATGCCGCTTCGCCAGTGGCCAGACGATGACGGTCGCCAGCGAGGATGTTTTCAAGAACGGTGTCCGCTTCTTTGGCGAGAAAGGATGGATTCATGTGGACCGCAACCGCGTGGACGCCGAGCCGAAGAGTCTCATCCGCGAACAGTTCAGCAACGGCATGTCGCGCAACCTCGCCGACCGGCAGGGCCACCGGCGCAATTTCCTCGATTGCGTAAAAAGCCGCGGCACGCCCATCTCGAACATCGAGGTGGCGCAACGCTCCATCACCGTCGGTCACCTCGGCAACATCGCGATGTTGTTGGGCCGGAAGGTTCGCTGGAATCCAGCCACCGAGTGCGTCATCGGCGACGACTCCGCCCAGCAAATGCTCTCACGCACCATGCGCGGCCCGTGGATGATTTGAGCAGGGACAATTTCCCGCTTATCCAATGTCACGCCACCCTCTGAACGGCCTTGACAGTGCGTTATACAGACGCTAAATAGTCTATATGAAGACGCTGACAATCACGCAAGCCCGTCAGAACCTGAGTCAATGGCTGAAACAGTGTGCCGCGGGTGAGGACATCGGCATCATCTGGCAGAATAAGATCGTCGCGTTGAGGCCCGTAGATGTGGTGTCGGCGGATTACGCCCAGCGCGAATACGGCGTGAGCAATGCCGACCTCAAGGCATTCGCCGAGCGGACCGACCGGGAACTCCGGCAGCAACGGAAACATGGCAAGCTGCGCAAATACTCCGGCAATCTGGAGAAGGACCTTTGAGCAAGGATGTCCTGCTGACCGACCGCTTCCGCGCTCAGGTCAAGGAGCTCGGTAAACCTGAACGCGTCGCGATCGGCACCGCCATCAACGAACTACAGGAAGCGTTCGGAACACCCCACCTTCATCGCGGGCTTGGAGTTCGCAAGCTGATTGGTGACTACTTCGAGACGCGCGTGGGGTTGGGCCAGCGGCTGGTCTTCAAGAACGAGCAAGATGCGCTCGTTCTGTTGTTCGTGGGCGACCACGACGCCGTGAGAGATTTCCTCAGAAACAAGTAGGCGTCAACAGCAACGTCCCCTTCCCGCTAACCGCATCCACACGGATGCGATTCTTGTCCATTTACCGCTAGGCGCGACGCGAGCATACTCGCGGGCATGAAGACACTGGCGATTGTCGGATTGGGTTGCGCGTGTTTGGTTGGCGGAGCGCTTGGAGCGGCGGCTGACGAGATTGTGTTGTTCGATGCCGCCACGACGCCGCTGAAGGGCGTTGCCTCACAGGCAGGTGCGAAATTCGAACTGCGAGACGGTTTGCTCCAGATCAAAACAAAAGGCGAGACCGGCTTTCCGGGCGTACGCGTCAAGGGCGCGTGGGATTTGTCGAAGTGCAATCAGTTGACGCTGGAACTGGCCCTGCCCGACCGCAAAGGTGAATTACCGCTTACGATCCGGCTCGATAATCCCGACGCGGATGCCGGCAAGGGACTGGGTGTGTTCGTTGACCGTTTGAAGATTCGCGGCAAGAAAGCCGCCAGCTACACGATGGCGCTGCCGCCGCCGTTGCCATACGGGCGTGAGATCACCAGCAAACTCTCCGGCATGAAACGGGGTCCCTTTGCGACGACGGGCGTGGTAGCTGATCTGAATCCGTCGAAGGTGGTCGGCGTGGCGATCTACATCAAGGAGCCAAAGCTGGACTGGGTCTGGGCTATCAAACGCATCGTCGCAAGCACCGGCCCCGCGCCGAAAGTGCCGGAGTGGATGCTGCTGCCGCCCGATAAGTTCTTCCCATTCATCGACGTGTACGGTCAGTTCAAACACAAGGACTGGCCCGGCAAGACGCACTCGGACGAAGACCTGAAGAAATCGTTGGAAACCGAGCGTGCTGATTTGGCCGCGCATCCCGGTCCCGACGGATGGGACAAATATGGTGGTTGGGCCAAAGGACCGAAGCAGAAAGCGACCGGCCGTTTCCGCGTCGAGAAGATCAACGGCAAGTGGTGGATGGTTGATCCCGAGGGATGCCTCTGGTGGTCGCACGGGCCGGTGCGTGTCACTTCCTCATCAGCGGTGACGCCGTTGGACGGCCGCGAGTTCTACTTCACCGATCTGCCCAAGGCGGACTCGCCGTTTGCGCTGTTCTATACGACGCGTGACGCCCTGCTCTGGCCGTACTACGTGGCGCGTGGCATCCAGCGAACATACGATTTCTCCTCGGCAAACGCCTTCCGCAAATACGGCAAGGACTGGGTCTCGCGATACGCCGACCTCGCGCACCAACGGCTGCGAAGCTGGGGCATGAACACCATTGCGAACAGCTCCGACGTGCGCATTTGCCGGCAGGGACGCACGCCCTACTGTGACCGTTTCGAGTTGAAATCGCCGGACATCGAGGGTGCGCATCTCGGCTGGTGGAAATTCAAGGACCCGTTCCATCCCGAGTTCCGCACCAACTTCCGACGACAGCTTGAACAGCGAAAAGAGGAACTGGATGACCCGTGGTGTTTCGGATTCTTCGTGGACAACGAGATCAGTTGGGGCAGCGAGACCGCGCTGGCCGACTGGACGCTGCAATCGCCCGCCACACAACCTGCGAAGATCGAGATGATCAACCGTCTCAAGCAGAAATACGATTCCATCGCCAATCTCAACGCAGCATGGAAGACGAACTACAGTGACTGGAACATGCTGCTTCAGGCGCAGCAAAAGCCGCCAGCTGGCGCAAAGGATGACTGCGCTGCTTTCACTACCGCCATGACGGAAGCTTACTTCAAGAACATCCGCGACGAGTTCAAGGCCGTGGCTCCGAATACGCTCTACCTCGGATGCCGCTTCGCAGGTTCAACCAAGGCGGCGGTCCAGATCGGCGCGAAGTATTGCGACGTGATCAGCTACAACCTCTACCGGCACACACTGGATGATTTCAAACTGCCGGAGGGGGTGGACAAACCGGTGATGGTCGGCGAGTTCCATTTCGGCGCGCTTGACCGGGGCATGTTTCATCCCAGCCTGATCCAGGTCGCGGACCAGACCGCCCGTGGCAAGGCGTATGCGACTTACGTTGCCTCTGCATTGCGCCATCCGAATTTCGTCGGTGTGCACTGGCACCAGTTCGGCGAGCAACCCACAAGCGGGCGGTTCGACGGCGAGAACCTTCAGAATGGTCTGCTGGACGTGTGCGACGCGCCCTACCCCGAGACCATCGCTGGTGTCCGGGAGGTTGGCTACAGCCTCTACGAGATCCGCAGCAAAGGAAAAGAATAGACACTCGGCAGCGGCACGCGTACCTGCCGACAATCCTTATCGTCCGCGAACGCGGGCGCGGTATTCCCGCGGTGTCAGCTTGGTGGCGCGTTTGAAAGCCCACGCCAGGTATTCGCGCGACTGAAAACCGGAGGCGTCAGCCACCTCGGGGACGGGCATGTCGGTGTCCGCCAGCAATTGTTTGGCTCGTTCGAGGCGCACCCGGCGGATTTCCTCGGCCGGACTTCGGCCCAGTGTTTGCTGGAACCGGCGTTCCAAGCTGCTGCGGGACATGGCCGCCGCACGGAGGATGTCGCTCACATGGATCGGCTCGGCCGCATGATTGCGAATGAAACCGATGGCCTGCGCAAGATGACGGTCGTTGATGGCCAGAGTATCGGTGGACTGCCGCACAACCACCCGAGTAGGCTCGATCAGAATCGGTTCGGCCGGCGGCTGTGCCCCCTTCAGCATGCGGTCGAGCAAAGCCGCGGCTTCATAGCCAATGCGCTCGGACGTCAGTGCAACTGCTGAAAGCGGCGGGTTGCAGGTTTGGCACAACAACACGTCTTCATCGCCACCAAGCACGGCGACTTGTTCGGGAACCAGCAGACCCAATTCGCGGCAGGCGTAGAGCACCTCGCGTCCGCGATCGCTGGTCCAAGTGAGAATAGCCACGGGTTTGGGCAGCAATTTGAGCCAGTGTTGAAGAGCCTTTTGCCGTTTTCGCCAGGCCGCGTGAGGGCCTGCGCTCCGGCGCGCCGCGAAAAGCGAGCAACTGTGCCCTGCCTTCGCCAGCGTTCGCACAAAACTCTCGTAGTGAACTTCGATGTAAGACACACCCAGTGGCGAAAAGTAGCCGAAGTTACGGAAGCCCTGATTCAAGAGATGCTCCACCGCCAGCCGGGCCGCGACGGCAAGATCAGCCGTAACCGTGGGAAAATCCACACCCGGAATTCTGGCCGCGGAAACGTTGACAACGAGAGACCGTGACGCGGTCAGATGACGGGCCAGCGATCGATCGGCCACCCGCGCGATGACCCCATCGCCACGCCAGCCCGACGGCAACCGTCCCGGGGCATGCTGGCACCGCTGCTCCAGCCAGAGATGCCACCCCCCTTGTTCCTGCGCGTAGCGAGCGATGCCGCGAATGATCCGCCGTCCCCAGTCCGTGGCGGTATCGACCAACAGGGCGATTTGCGGGCGTTTACTTGCAGATAGCATTGTATTCCTCTCAATCCATCAATCGCACTTCAGGTCATGACGAAATATCTTACAAAGTTTACGTGTCCTTGTATTGACCGCAAGAACCATTTGCGATAGCAATCGCAGTCATGAAAGGCTCCAGCAACGCGAATCTCAGACAGGAAGGAACTACCATGCAAAACCGCAGGGAATTCATCAAGTCGGCGGCATCGCTTTCGGCCGCAATGGCCGCGGCACCGGCAATCGTGACAGGACAGGGCGCGCCCCGTCTCTTCAAAGTGGGCATGATCGGCTCCGGCCGGCGCGCGTCCGCTGCGTTCGAGAATCTCAGAAACGCCGCCAAATCGCTCAACGTCGAGGTTCGGCTCGTCGCCACGGCCGACTATTTTCTGGAGCAGGCGCAGAAGGCAGCCAAGAAGTATGGCGCGGACGAGAAGTTCGCCTTCGGTGGTGGCACCAGTTACAAGAAACTGCTGGAGACCGAGTGTGAGCTCGTGATTCTGGCCGCACCGCCGGCGTTTCGGCCCGTGCATGTCGCGGCGTCTGTCGCGGCAGGCAAACACGTTTTTGCCGAGAAACCTGTGGCAGTTGATCCTCCCGGCATCCGCAAGTTCCTGGAGGCCGCCGCATCGGCGAAAGCCAAGAAACTCGCGCTGGTGGCAGGCACCCAGCGGCGCCATCAAGCCACCTACCTGCGCCAAGCCGTTGCGCTGCAAAAAGGACAGCTTGGAAAGATTCTGGGCGGCACCATCTACTGGTGCCAGGCTCGCGGCAGCGTCCGTCCGCGGCGCGACACCGACACCAACGCCGGCTACATGGCCAACAACTGGATGAACTGGGCTGAGATGTCCGGCGACCACATTGTCGAGCAACACGTGCACAATATTGATGTCGCCAACTGGTTCATCGGACGCGCCCCGCTCTCGGCCATTGGCGTTGGCGCCCGCCTGCGGCGGCCAACGGGCAACCAATACGACTTCTTCAGCGTGGACTATGATTACGGCGAAGGCGTGCACATCCACAGCTTGAGCCGCCAGATCCCGGGCTGTTACTCTCGCGTCGGCGAGTATCTCACCACGGACGCAGCGGAGATCATGGGCGGCGGCAAAGTGCGCCGGTTCGATGGCAAGGAAGTGACGTTTGAAGACGTCGGCCATGAAGGCGATCCCTACGTTCTGGAACACGCCGACCTGCTGAAAAGCATTCTTGATGGCAACGTGTTGAACGAAGGCGAAAACGTCGCCACCTCCACCGCGACGGCGATCATGGGCCGCATCTCAGCCTACACCGGACAGATCGTGCGCCTCTCAGACCTGCTCACGCAGCCTCAGTCATCTTTCTACAACGTCGCTTTCAAACCCGCCGCGGTGGACTTCGAGGGTCCGGGCGACATTACCCTGCCGACCGAAAACAAACCGCCCATCCCCGGCAAAGACTAGCGCGACGCAAGTGACGACGAGGAAATGAGCGCCAGAAAGACAATCACCGGCCTGGGATTCTGCGGGATGGACTATCTTTGTCTCGTCCCGCACATCCCGCTGGATGATAAGGTCGAGATCCTCCAGAGCGCAGTCCAAGGCGGTGGCCCTTCCGTCAATGCCATCGCCACCGCCGCAAGACTGGGCGCGGCGACGGCTTTCATCGGTTGTGTCGGCAATGATCAACGCGGCCGCGACATCAGCGCCGGGCTGGCCGCGGAAGGCGTGAATGTCAACGGCATGAGAATCCGCGAGGGTGCAGAGTCAGCAGCGGGTTTTTGTTGGATCGAAAAGCAAAGCGGCAAACGAAGCATCGCCTGGACGCGAGGAACGGTAAGGCCGTTGTCAGTAAATGAAATTGCCCCCGAACTGATTAAGACCAGCAGTCTCCTGCACCTGGATGGCCACCAGACCGAAGCCGCGATTGCCGCCGCGAAGCTGGCTCGTCAGAATGGAGTGGCCGTCTCGATTGACGCGGGGACGTTGGTCCCTGGCATCGAACAGCTTCTTGAACTTGCCGACATCATCATTGCCTCCGAGAAGTTTGCCCGCCGCTACACCGATCAATCAGACGTGGAAACGACCGCTCGAAAACTGTTTGCCGCGAACTGCAAGTTCTCCGCCGTCACGATGGGAAACAAAGGTTCCGTGGGATTCGATGGGCACAACCTCATGAAATGCCCCGCGTTCAACGTCACTGCTGTTGACACGACCGGAGCTGGAGATGCCTTTCACGGGGCGTTTGCCTATGAATACGTCCAGGGCGGAAGCTGGCCGGAATGCCTGAGGTTCGCCTCGGCAGTGGCGGCGTTGAAGTGCACGCGATTCGGAGGCCGGGCGGGCATTCCCGATCTGAAAACGACGGAAGAATTTCTGAAACAACATGAATAATTACCTGCGACACTACCAGCGCCGCGACGGCTTCACACGCATCTCGACCATCGGCGATGGCGAACTGCAATTGACCGAATTCGGCATCATCAACCTGCGGAAAGGCCAGGAGTATTCCGCTGATTCCGGCCAGAGCGAAGTCGTCCTCATCATCCTTGGCGGGCAGTGTTCGGTCTCCGGCAAGGGTTTCCAGTTCAATCAGGTTGGCGGACGGAAAGACGTTTTCTCCGGCAAGCCGCACACGGTCTATATCCCCTGCGGCACCCATTATGTCATCCGCGCCGAAAGCTACGTCGAAATCGCATGGACCGCCTCCCCTTCCAGCCTGCAGACGCCCGCCTACGTGATCGCGCCCGACCAGGTCAAGGAAGTCCATATCGGCAAGGAGAACTATCAGCGCGACGCTTACCTGATGCTCACTGATGCATTTCCCGCGGCGCATCTTTTCATCGGCGAGGCGTTTGTGCCGTCGGGCAATCACGCCAGCTATCCGCCGCACCGGCACGACTTCGACAATCTGCCTGTCGAGGTGGACATGGAGGAGATATACTTCTTCCGGTTCAATCCCGAGCAGGGCTACGGCATCCAGAAGATTTACACAGACGATCAATCGTTGGACGTCACCTGCACGGTCAAACAAAACGACACCACGCTCATCCCGCGCGGCTATCATCCCGTCATCAACGCCCCCGGCTACACGATGTATTACCTCTGGATCATGGCCGGACGCAACCACCGCAAGTTCCTCTCGGTGATCGATCCGAATCACAAGTGGATTTTGGGCAAATGAAGAAAGACTTGCTCCTGGGCATCGATTTCGGGACTGGCGGCTGCAAGGTCACGCTGATTGACAGCGCTGGCACAGTGCTCGAAACCGCCTCGGCGGAATATCCGACCAGCCACCCGAAACCGGCCTGGGCCGAACAGAATCCCGCCGACTGGCATCGGGCGATGTGCAGCGTCCTGAAGGGCCTGAAGCATCGCGACCGGATCGCGGCGTTGGCGCTGGACAGTTATACGCACGGAGCCGTGTTGCTGGACGATAAGCTGCAGGTGATCCGCCCCACCATCATCTGGACCGACCAGCGTAGCGCGAAAGAATGCCGGCTCCTGAAAGAGAAACATTTCGATCTGATTTTCCAGACCGCCTTCCAGGCGCCGACGCCGACGTGGACGCTGCCGCAGATGCTCTGGGTGAAGAACAACGAGCCGCAGGCGTTGAAACGGGTCCGGCATATTCTCTTCGTCAAGGACTACATCCGTTTCCTGCTGACGGGAGAAATGGCCTGCGACAGCGTCGAAGCCCAAGGGACCCTTTTCTGGGACATGAAAAACGGCCGCTGGTCGGAAGAGCTTTGCGCGCTTGCGTCGATTCCTGTGAAATCACTCCCGCGAATCGCGCGGCCGACGGACGTTGCCGGGAAGGTCAGCCGCGAGGCCGCCATCAAGACCGGCTTGCCGGAAGGACTTCCGGTCATCATGGGCGCGAGCGATTCGGCCGTGGAAGACTACGCCGCCGGCGCAATCGAACCGGGCCAGTGCGTGTTGAAACTCGCCACCGCCGGCAACGTCAATGTCATGACCGCCGAGGCGCATCCGCATCCCGAGACGCTGACCTATTCGCACGTGGTTCCGGGCATGTGGTATTCCGTCACCGCCACCAACTCCGCGGCCGTCTGCCAGCGTTGGTATCGGGACATGTTCTGCGCGCCGGGAACCCATTACAACGAACTCGACGATTTGGCCGCGCAGTCCCAACCCGGCAGCAACGGCGTCTTCTTTCACCCGTATCTCCAAGGCGAGCGCTCGCCCTACTGGGACCCGAATCTGCGCGGCAGTTTCACCGGTGTCAGCATGGCCAATTCGCGGGGCGACTTCTCCCGGGCCTTGCTGGAAGGCGTGGCCTATTCGCTCAGGGACTGCTACCGCACCATCGAGAAGATGGGCCTGAAAGTCCACGAGTTCATCTTGATCGGCGGCGGCGCGAAGAGCGCGCTCTGGAGCAGCATTGTGTGCGACGTCTTCAACACCCCCGTCAAGTGCCCCTCTTCATGCGACGCCTCCTTCGGAAGCGCGTTGCTGGCAGGCGTGGGAATCGGCGCTTTCAAAAATGAAGTGGCGGCCGTCCGCAAGTGCCTGAAACTCGACCGGCAGTTGAAGCCCGCGGCGGACCGCGCCGCCTTCTATGCCAGCCAATTCGAACATTACCGGCAAATCCACGACGCGTTATCGGATTGCTACCGAAACATGAATCACAGCCATTGATTGAAGCTAACCCTCAAAAAGAAACAACAGCCATGATCCCGGCAAACAACTACCTTTACGAAATGGTCCGAAGCGAACTGTCCTGGGTGGTGGGCGAAGCTCACGTCCAGACCGGCGAGTCGGACAAACTGGGCCATTCGATAGATTACTATTGGGTGCCCGAAGTCTGGCACGACCGCGGCCAGAAACTGCCTGCGCCCGACTTCGTCGTTTACCCGGCATCCACAAAGGAAGTGTCGGAGATCCTCAAGATCGCGAACACGCACAACATCCCCGTGATCCCATGGGGCGGCGGCTCCGGCTCCCAGGGCGGCGCGCTGCCCATCTACGGCGGTATTGCGATGGACATGAAGCGGATGAACAAGGTGCTGAACATTGACCCGATCTCAATGACCGCCACCGCCGAGACCGGCATCAACACCCAGCATCTGGAGTGGGCCATCGAAAAGGCCGGTTACAGCACGATGCACTTCCCCGCCTCCATCGCATGCGCCACGCTCGGAGGTTTCATTGCCAATCGTGGCACCGGCGTGTTGAGCACCAAGTACGGCAAGATCGAGGACATGGTCATGACAATGGAAGTCGTGACGCCCACCGGTGAGATCATCAACACCCTCCCGGTGCCACGTCACGCCTCGGGTCCCGACCTCGCGCAACTGTTCCTCGGCAGCGAAGGCACGCTCGGCGTCGTCACCAAGGCGACCATCAAGATCCATCCCATCCCCGAGTCACGGAAGTTCCACGCGTTCCTGTTCAAGACCATGCACGACGCGATGGTGGCTGGCTCGAAGATCATGACCAGCCGCCTGCGGCCCTGCGTGATCCGGCTCTACGACGAGCCTGAAACCGCCAAACTGATCAAGAGAGTGCTCGGCATCGACAAGAAAGGCGCATACCTGGTCTTCGGATTCGACGGTCCCGCAAAGACCGTGGACCTGGAACTGGAACAGGCATGCGCGATCTGCCGTGCGCTGGAACACGAGGACCTGGGCACCGAGATGGGACAGGCGTGGTGGGATCACCGTTACAAGTTCTTCTATCCGCCCTACATGTTCCACCTCCCGCAGGCGTTCGGCACGCTCGATACGGTGGCCACGTTCGCCAACATCGAAAAGGTGTACTGGGCGATGAAAAACACTGTGCGCGAGAACTTCCCGCAAGCCACATTCATCGGTCATTTCTCACACTGGTATGAATGGGGCTGCATGCTTTACGCGCGATTCATCATCGAATCACCTCCCAAGGACCCGCGCGAAGCCGTCGCGCTCTACAACAAGATCTGGGATATGGCGATCCGCGCAGCCATCAAGGAAGGCGGCGTCATCAACGAGCATCACGGCGTCGGGCTCAAGCTCGGACGAATCATGAAGGAGCTTTACGGTCCGGCCTTCAAAGTCCTCGAAGACATCAAGAAGGTGCTCGATCCCAACAATATCATGAACCCCGGCAAGATGGGTTTTCGCACGAAAGGAATCTGACCGATGCACATAGACAAACATCAGGATGTGATTGCCGCGTGCCGTTTCTGTTTCATGTGCCGCCATCTCGACCCGGTCGGCAACGTGACGTTCCAGGAATCGGACACGCCGAGAGGCCGGGCGCTCATCGTCGACAAAATACGCATGGCCAATGAAAACCTGAAAAACCCGGATTTCATTGCCACCCTCTACCGCAGCGCGCTGAGCGGCGCCAACCGCTTCCACTGCGTCAGCCACTACGACGAGGTCGGTTTGGTCCTGGCCGCGAGAAAAGACATCGTCGAGGCAGGGCTCGCGCCGGAACCGGTGAAAGCCCTGGCGGAGGAACTGAGTCAGGCGACTTTCACCGTCAAAGGCAAAGGCAAGGCGCTGTATTATGGCGGCAACCCAAAGCTGTATGGCAACTGCAAGGTCATCTCCGGCGGCGATCCCGGCAAGGCATTGGAAACGCTTGGTTTTGTCAGCGAGTCGCAGGCGGTGTTCGACCGGTTCAAGAAGGCGGTCGTCGCGGCGAACTGCACGACGCTCATCGTTGCGGAACCGTCCGCTTACGATTTCCTGAAGGACAAGCTGGACGCCATCAAGGTCGTGCATTGTTCGGAATACCTGCTTTCCGCAGGGGTGAAGACCGGGCCGACGCGCAAGGCCTATTACCTGGAAAGCGACTTCCTCAAAAACTACGACGGAAACCTGGCCGCGCCGCGTCAACTCCTTGCGCAATGCGGCTACAAGCTCGTGCCGTTCGGCACCAATAACGAGGAGTCCTATTCCGTTGGCGAGGGCGCGGTGGTCTTTGATCGTTTGAATCCCGAGGTGTGCGCAAAGCTGTGTCAGCGTGTTTGCGATCTCGCGGACAACCTCAAGACCAATCTACTCATCACGCCGTCGCAATACGTGAAGACCACCCTTAGCAAATACAATTCGCAGATTCGGATCGTCTCGCTTGAAGAGGCGGTCGCACAAAGAAAGGATTAAGTCAGTGAAGAAATTCTCCGTAGGTTATGTAGCGCTGTCCAAGGCGAGCTGGGTCACGCCTGAAATTGACCGAATCCGGCAGCAAACGCTGGAAAGTCTGAAACAATTGCCCTTTGAAATCCTCCATGGCAACGCGCTGACGACCACCACCGCGGAAGCGTCGGCGGTCTGCCGCGAACTGACCCGCCAGGGGGCCAACGCCGTGATCGTGCATTTCGCGACCTTCCCGGTCGGCGCAATCATCCCGGTCATCGCGAGGGAATTGAACGTCCCGATCCTGCTGTTCTCCACCCCAGAGAAGGCGCTCAAGGGCGGCATGTGGGCGCAAAATTCCTTCTGCGGCGCCAACATGGCCGTTCATACGTTGCGAAAGATGGGACGGAAATGCGGGTTCTTCTTTGGCCCCGCCTCCGAGGTGGCTGCGCTTGCGAAGAAGCCGCTCAATGTCCTGAAGTGCATGACGGACCTCGCCGCCACGAAGATCGGCCTCGTGGGCGGACGCGTTCCCGGGTTCTACACATCCAACTGCGACGAAATGCGTCTGCGGTCCTCCATCGGCACCGAGGTGGAAATCATCGACCAGTTGGAGATCGTGGACACCGCCGGCAAGCTCGGCGAGGAAGAGGCTCGCCGGGGAGCCGAGGAAGTCCGGCGTAGTTGCGCCTCGTTCTGCAAGAGCGTCGAGAAGGACATCCTGCCCACCGGCAAACTATTCGAAGCACTGAAGAAGACAGCGGCCAAGTATGGTCTTACCTCGTATGCCATCCGTTGCTGGCCGGAGTGGTCCGATGTGTTTGGCATCGCTCCTTGCGCCACGATGGGAATGCTGAACAACACCGGCCTCGTCACCAGTTGCGAAGGCGACGTGCTTGGCGCCGTGCTGATGAAGGCGCAAGCCGCCCTCAGCGGCGGCATCCCCTTCTTCGCCGACCTCATCTCGTTCGATTACCCAAAGAACACGGCCGTGTTCTGGCATTGCGGGGCTGCGCCATCAGCGCTGTGCAGGAAATTCGAGGAGACGACGATGCGCCAGCACTTCCGCGTTGACGGCGGCGACAAGAAGGGCATGGTCAATGAGTTCCCGTTGAAACCCGGCCCCATCACGATGGCGCAACTGGATGAAGACGGCGACGGCTACCGACTGCTGATTGCCAAAGGAACCGCGTTGGACACCAAACCGTTCGTGCGCGGCAACCCGCTCAACATCCGCTTCGATTGTTCCGTGGAAAAGATGGTGGCCACGATCATGAATGAAGGTTTCAAGCATCACTACTCCCTCGTTCACGCGGACATCGCAGACGAACTGCGTGATCTGTGCAAATGGCTGAACATCAAACCCGTTGAAATTCAGTAAACGCATCAGGTCATCACAACCATGCTAACGTTCAATGAGGTGCTGCCCCAGGCACGGAAAGAAAAACGTGCCGTCGGGGCGTTCAATGTCGCCAATCTGGAAACGCTTCTCTCCGTCTTCAAGGCGGCTGAGCAGGAAAACTCGCCGGTCATCATCCAGGTGTATCAGCGTTTGTTTAACGACGAACGCGCGGGACTGATCGCGACCATGACTTCCAGACTCGCGGAGCGGTCCAAGATCCCGGTCGTGTTGCATCTTGACCATGGGGCGTCGCTGGAACAGATCAAGAAGGCAATTTCCCTGGGCTACACATCGGTGATGATCGATGGCTCGCAGTTGCCTTTCGCCGAGAACATCGCGCTGACAACTGAAGCAGCAAAACTCGCGCACGCATCCGGAGTCTCAATCGAAGCCGAGATCGGGCACGTTCCGTTTGGCGACGGCGCGATCGAGTTGTCAACGGCCTCGGAAGCGGTCGAGTTCGTGAAACAGACGGGAGTGGATGCTCTGGCAATCTCCATCGGGACCGCGCACGGCTTCTACAAAAAGGCGCCCGTGCTCGATATCCAGCGGGCTTCCGAGATAGGCGCGGCCGTTCCGATTCCGCTGGTGCTCCATGGAGGAACAGGAGTCCCCGATGATCAGTTGAGGAAGGCCATCGATTGCGGTGTCGCCAAGATCAACATCGCCACCGAGCTCCAAAGCATGTTCTTGCGCGGCGTTGCCGCCGAACTGGCGAAGAATGGCGACAAATTCATGCCGCTCGACTTGTATTTCAAGCCTGTCGAAGAGAAGATCAGAGAATACGTCCGCTCCAAGATCCGGGCGTTTGCATAGAACAAGGAATCTGAGACATGAGCCACTCGAAAATCAACGTAACGATCTGGAATGAGTTTGTCCACGAGCAGAAGGAACCCTCGGTAAAGGCCCTCTATCCGGACGGCATCCACGGCGCGCTGGCCAAAAACCTGGCCGCGCCCGATCTGGAAATCCGCACCGCCACCCTCGAGGAACCCGAGCACGGACTCACCCAGGCAGTTCTTGATAACACCGATGTGCTGCTTTGGTGGGGCCACGCTGCCCACGACAAGGTCGATGACGCGATCGTCCAACGGGTGCAGCAGAGAGTGTGGAATGGCATGAGCATCATCGTGCTGCACTCCGGCCACATGTCGAAAATCTTCCGTCTTCTCAACGGCACCAGCGGCAAGCTCCACTGGCGCGAGGCTGGCGAACGGGAGCGGCTGTGGACGATTGACCCGGCTCATCCGATCGCGGCCGGCGTGCCGGAGCATTTCGAGTTGCCTTACGAAGAGATGTATGGCGAACCTTTCATGATTGCCGGTGACGCGAGGGTTATTTTTATCTCGTGGTTTGAGGGCGGCGAGGTCTTCCGAAGCGGGTTCACCCTCCAACGCGGCTATGGCAGGCTTTTCTATTTCCGCCCGGGACATGAAGCCTTCCCGACCTATTACGATCCCAACGTCTTGAAAGTACTCGCCAACGCCATCCGTTGGGCCAAACCGACTCTCTCCATGCCCTACCCCAAAACGCACGCTCCCGACCCGCTCGAAAAACTGTCTCCGAAGACGTTCGAGTTCAGCAAGGTTGGGATCATCAAATCGTAGTCAGCTATGAATCCACAATGCGATGTTTGGCCTGTGGCAGTCTGCAGTTGGTCGCTCCGCACCGACCTGGCTGGTGTCATCCGAGCCCTGCACCAGTTGGAGATTGACCACGTCAACCTCGCCCTAAGGCCGGTCTTCGCAGAAGGCGGCGACGCATATCTTGAGGGCGTCCGCCGGCAAAAATGGACCATCAGCGCAGCTACCATCGGATTTCCACAAGAAGACTACACTTCCTTGGAAAGCATTCGGGCGACCGGCGGGATTCTGCCGGACGACTGCTGGCCCCGGAACCAGCAGACGGTGGAGCGCGCGGCCGCAATCACAGCGGAACTCGGCGTCCGGTTCCTGACGATGCACGTTGGGTTCATCGAGAGTGAAGATGCGGCCCAAGCCCGGCGCTTGCGCGACCGGCTGGTCTGTCTGGCTGATATGGCCGCGCAACGAGGCATCATGCTCCTGATGGAAACCGGCCAGGAGACAGCCGCCAGTCTGCGAGAGCTGCTGGAAGAACTGAACCATCCCGCGCTGGGAGTGAATTTCGACCCGGCGAACATGATCCTCTACGGCAAGGGCAATCCGGTTGAGGCTGTGCAGACGCTGGGGCCGTGGATCAAGCATGTTCACATCAAGGACGCGATCCGCACCAAACAGCCGGGCACCTGGGGCACCGAAGTTCCCTGGGGCGATGGCGAAGTGGGGCCCGAGGGTTTTCTAAAGGCGTTGAAAGAAGTTGGGTTCGCCGGCGTGCTGGCAATCGAACGTGAGGCAGGAAACAACCGGCTGGGCGACATCAAGTTGGCCGCGGAGCGGCTCGCAGAAGCTGGTCGTCTTATTTGAATCTGGAGAAAATCTATGAACACAGACGTGAGCTGGGAATTGTATCTGAGCTTGAGCGGCATGAAGTTCCTCGAGTTCACCATCTGGGGTGCGTGGGCGCCCGTGCTGGCGTCCCGGATTCTGGGCCCCCTCAAGATGAGCGGGAAACAGTTGGGCTGGATTTATGCCACGCTGCCTCTGGCGTGCATTCTGGCGCCGATGGCCGCAGGCCAGGTCGTTGATCGGTGGTGTTCGACCGAGTTGTACATGGCTTGGGCGCATCTGCTGGGCGGACTGTTCCTGCTGGGTGCGGCCCGCGCAACCAGCTTCGTTCCCCTGTTCTTGCTGATGCTGGGCCACTGCCTGTGTTTTGCGCCCACGCTGGCCATGGTCAACTCCCTCACCTTCGCTCATTTGCCGCACCCCGAGGTCAACTACTTCCGGATTCGCATGTGGGGCGCGGTCTCCTGGGTATTGATCGGCTGGGCGCTGACGTTGTGGCGTCGCTCAGGCAAACTCCAGGTACGGAGCGCGGACAGCCTGATCCTGGCGGCCATCTGCGCGTTTGTCATGGGGTTGTTCTGCTTCACCCTTCCGCACACACCGCCGGCACACACCGGCAGCGGCGCGTTGCCTTTCATGAAGGCAATTTCAATGCTGAAGGATCCGAACTTCCTGATGTTCATGGTCATTTCCTTCGTCGTCTCCACCCAACTGCAATTCTATTATCTGGGAACCTCACGTTTCTTGGAAGACATAGGCACCTCTCACGCAACCATCCCTGCGGCGATGAGCGTCGCGCAGATCGCCCAGGTGGTGGCCATGGCGGTCATCCTGCCGTACACTTTCCTGGTCATGGGGTTTCAATGGACGCTGGCCGCAGGCACGGCGTTCTGGCTGGTCATGTTCCTGGTCTACGCCCGCATGCGGCCGCGACCGCTGATCATTGTATCGATGGCCTTGCATGGTCTTGCCTTCGCCTTTTTCTTTGACGCGGCCTTTCTCTACATCAACAAGGTGGCCCCCACCGATATTCGCGCCTCAGCTCAAGGCCTGTACACTGCCGTAACACTCGGACTCGGCCTGTTTGTGGGAACGCAATTCACGGGCGTCGTGATGGACCATTTCCGCCGCGACGGCAAATTCCTCTGGCGGCCCATTTTCCTCGTCCCCTGCTGGCTGTTAGGACTCTGCGTGCTGGCGTTCATCGTGCTGTTCAAAGGATAAGGAGAACAGACTCATGCCACTGCACTGGGTCCGAGCTGACGATTACGAAGCGATGAGCAGCCTCGCTGCCGAACGCATGTTCGCCGCCATTGAACGACGCGCAGGCCAGCGACAGCCGATGCTCGTCGGTTTGGCGACCGGCAACACAATGCTCTCACTCTATGATCGGCTGGCCGGCATGCTCAACCGCCGCAACGTCGATCTGTCGCGATTGCACACCGTCAACCTCGACGAATATGTGGGAGCGAATGGACAATGGATTCCCGCCGATCATCCGCTCAGTTATCGGGGTTACATGCAGAAGAATCTCTTCAGCCGGTTCGACTCGAGGCTGGGAATGAATCGCGAGCACATCCACTTTCCCGACCCCACGCAGCCGACCGCGCTGGACGAGTGGATTCGCGGCATGGGCAGAGTGGATTTCCAACTGCTGGGCATTGGCTTCAACGGTCACATCGGCTTCAACGAGCCAATCCCGGAAACCACGATATCCGTGGAAGCATATGGCTCCCTGCCAAGCCGTGTCGTCGGTTTAACCGAGTTGACGATTGACACCAACGCCCGGCTGACCGCCGGAGGCGATCACTCCAAGGTGCCACGCCATGCCGTGACGCTGGGAATGGCGCCCATCCTTGCGGCCAAGGAAATCCTGTTGCTGGCGTGCTTCCCGCAACAACGGGAGCCGCTCCTCAAGCTCCGGCAAGGACGCGTGACGCCCGAGCTTCCCGGCAGTTATCTCATCAACCACCCGAACACCACGATCATCTACGCCGAAGATCAAGTCGGGTTGGAGAAAGGACTCTAATGCCCGGAACCATGCTCATTGGTTACGATGTGGAACGAATTCCCGGCCGCGTGCCGGGCGAGAAATGGGTGGGCCAGCCCGTTCCAGAAAACGCGACCGATTTGTTCCTCGACCGTGTGCTAAACATTCATCGCGAGGTCGGCGTGCCGGCCACGATCTTCATCCTGGGCTGCAAGGTCGAGCGTCATCAGGCGCAACTGGAAGCCTGCCTCGCATCAGGACTCTTTGAGATCGCACAGCATACGCACGAGCATTTCCCGCTCAAGACCGTGCTCGAAGAAAGCCCGGACAACGTGTATCTGCCCGGTCTGCCGTTCGACCGCATCGAGGAACAACTGGCCCGGCCGGTGGAGTTGCTCCAGAAACATCTCGGCGTTCACTGCCGCGGCATCACAGCGCCCTACTCCTATTACCGCGGTTTGGGCGACCGGCCCGACATTCTCCAACTCGTGGCTCGGCACGGCATGTCCTACGTCCGTTCCTATGGCCGCAACAGCCACGACTACTTCCCGCTTGGCTGGGAAGTGCAACCGTTCCGATATGCGCGGCAAGGTTTCCCGGATCTTCTCGAAATCCCGATGCAAGGATGGATCGATGCCCAGTGGCGGCGCTCGCACGGCTGGCAGAACTGGCCGGTCTATCACAAGTATTTGAAGACGCAGGTCGACCGTGTCGCTGTTGGCGGATGGTGCTGGTCGCATTGCCAGCACGATTGGACGAGCGTCTTCTACGACGAACAGCTCTCTTGGACGCGCAAGCTCCTGGAATACGCCGCCAAACGGCTGACACTGTTAACTCACTACGGTTACTATCAGCAAAGCGCGAAGGCCGCATAACGAACCCCAGCGAACATCCCTCACGCAGGGATGGACGCATCGCACCGTTGGCGGTAGGTGTTTGATTAGTGCTCGCCAAGGCGTGTTTACGAGAACCAACGGAGGTCGGATGAGGAGACCGCGCATGCCGCATTCTCAACCGGTCGCCTTTTCTGATCCATCGGCGGGAAGTGATACCAAAGGCGTTCTGAGAACGTATTGACTTTGTCCCGCCGGAGCGTTGAACATCGGAGAATCATCAACAGAAAGCACTACGATGAAAACCCTTCCCCACACCGATTCCACTTCACGACGCGATTTCTTAAAGACATCTGCCAGCGCACTCGCAGGACTGGGCGCCCTCGGCGCTTTGCGTGCCAGCAGTGCCGACCCCGCTCCGAATAGCGGCGGTGCCCAAGCCAAACAGCCTTTCACGCTGGAGACCATGCCGCGGATCGACGTGCACACGCATATCGGCAACTCGTGGAAAACCCTGGACGAGGTGATGGAGTTGCGCAAAGCGGTCCAGGAACAACTCCACGCGGACCTCGCCTTGTTCATCGGTCTCGGTCGTGCCGAACCGCCGGACATGGACGAAATGCGCAAGCGTTATCAGGGCCGCATCCAGTTTTGTATCAGCGATTTCACCATCAAGGACGGCCTGCGGTTCTCGCCACAGGAACTCGTGGAGTGGCAGAAGCGCGGCGTGATGGGTTTCAAGTTCTATCCCGGCTGGCAGCGTGGTGTCCAGATTGACCAGCCGGCGAACGATCCGACCTTCTACGCGATGGAGCAAATCGGCATGGTGGCAACCTCGCCCCATGTATCCAATCCCTGTGGCACGTTCGGCAAACGCACGGAATGGTTTGACGAGCCAGTGGAGTTCTGGCGGCAACAGCACGCGTGGGAGAACGTGCTGAAGAAGCACCCGCAACTGGTCATCGTCAACGCCCACATGCTCTGGCTCTGCCTCTCGGACGAGCAACTGGACTATCTGCGTTACATGCTCACAACGTATCCCAGCCTGAACGTGGACCTTGCCACCGTGCCGAACTTCCTGCACGACGTGGGACGCGACAACCTGCGTGCGTTCATGATCGAATACGCCGACCGCATCCTGTTCGGGACCGACATGGCCAGCAGGTGGTTCGTCCCAACCCTGGACAGCAAACTCCCGAACATCCGGGACAAGGTTCCGCAATATCAGCGGTATTTCGAGTTTCTGGAAACCGACAAGGAACTGCCCAGCGGCATCAAGGACGAGTTCAAGATGCGTGGGCTGTCACTGCCGCTCGACGTGCTGGAGAAAATATACTTCCGCAACGCGATGCGCATTTATCCGCACATCGCCGACGCGTTGAAACAACTCGGCTATTTCGGCAAGGAGCAACCCGCCAAGAAGACCGCCGGTCATTGAACCTCCCTCCCCTCACCCATTGGCATCAGGATACCTTCATGAATAATCATGTTCCGCGCGCTGGAAAGGCAGGCTCCCTCCTCTTTGACGTGCTCCTCGGAATCAGTCTGGCGGTGGTCGCCGTGCCGGCGCTGGCTGTCCCGGTGGACGCAGACCTGCTGCTTGTTGGAGGCACGATCCATGACGGTTCGGGCGCGAAGCCGGTGGTCGGTGATGTAGCGGTTCGCGATGGACGCATCGTCGCCGTTGGCAAGATTGCGCCGGGCAAAATTGGCCGCACCATCCATTGCAAAGGCATGGTCATCGCTCCCGGACTGATTGATGTCCACACACACACGGATGGCACGCTCAACCAGCCCGGCGTTCGTCCCTGTCTGAACTATCTCATCCAAGGCTGCACCACGATGGTCACGGGCAACTGCGGTGGCGGTCCGGTGGATGCGGCCAAGTTCCTCACGGGTGTTGAAACCAACAGGGCCGGCGTGAACATCATGGTCCTGGCTCCCCACGGCTCGATCCGCGGCAAGGTCATGGGCAGCCAGCGCCGCCCACCAACGGTCGAGGAATTGGAGCGCATGAAGGCCCTGGTCGATCAAGCCATGCGTGACGGCGCGTGGGGCATGTCCACCGGGCTCATCTACCCGCCCAGCTCTTACGCCGAGACCGACGAACTCATCGCCCTCGCCAAAGTGGTGGCATCCCACGGCGGCCTCTACGTCAGCCACATGCGCGACGAAGGAGACCATTTGTTGAAGGCGGTTGAGGAGGCCATCCGCATCGGGCGCGAATCAGGCGCCCCGGTCCATATTTCGCATTTCAAATCCATGCAGATTCCCAACTGGGGCCGCATCCGCAGCGCCGTTGCCATGATTGAAAAGGCCCGCGCCGAAGGACGCAAGATCACGGCCGACCAATACCCCTATACGGCCAATTCCTTCTCGCTGATGGATGGGACACTGCCCGAGAACCAGATTCAGTGGTGCAAGCGGCACGAACTGGGCAAACGCATGGCAGACAATCCCGAGTTCGCGGCGCTCGTCCGACGAGTGATCGCCGATCAGCTTGCCCGCACCGAAAAGATCGTGATCGCCACCAGCAACAAGTTCCCCGATTACGTCGGCAAGAGCCTGAAGGAAATCGCTGCCCAAGAGAAAATCGAAATGGTGGACCTCGTCCTCAAGATTGTGGCTCAGGAAAACCCACAGATCGTCAGCCACTCGATGTCCGAAAAGGACGTGCGTTGGGCAATGTCTCTGCCATGGGTGGCTACAGCGTCCGACGGCGCAGCGCGCGCCGTAAATCCCAACGAACACCACCATCCGCGCAATTTCGGCACCTTCGCGCGAAAGATCGGCCGTTACGCCATCCAGGACAAGGCCATCCCGTTGCCCCACGCCATCCGCAGCGCGACGGGCCTTCCCGCTGATATCTTTGGCATCCCCGAGCGCGGTTATCTTCGTCCCGGTTATCACGCGGACATCGTGGTCTTCAACCCGGCCATCTACCGTGACCAAGCCACTTTCGCAAAGCCGCAAGAGTATGCCACTGGCGTGCGCTACGTCTTCCTCGCAGGGCACGCGGCCGTTGATGAAGGCAAGCCCAGCGCGACGCTGTTCGGCGGCGTCCTTCGTCATCGCTCCGCCAAATCGAATGGGACAGCCGAGCAAAGCAAAGCGCCATTCGAAGTGAAGGTCGAGGCCGATGAAATCGCCTGCAATCTGGAGCCCTATGAAGTGACCAACAATGGCTCGGGAATGTTCTGGGGTTCAGGCAGCTCCCAAATCGTGCGTCTGAGCGACAAACTCTACGTCAGCGTTTTCGAGGCTGTACCGGGCTGCGCCCCTCTCAACAACGCCCGCTGGGCTTTGTATGAACGCGGCGCAAACGGCTGGCGGCTGTGCCAGCGCGACCAGAAGGACCGCACGCGCGAACCCAGTCCAGTGGGCGTGAGTTACTCAGGCCGGCTTCTCATGTCGGTCAATCCCACGCTGGCCCCCTGGGTTCCTGCTCCTCCTGATTTTGGAAAGATGCCGTACATCAAGAAAGGAGGCAGCATTTCCTCCCCATTCAGGGGTGGGCCTGCCCGGCCGGAGTTTCTTGAATTCGACCTGACTCATCCCGGGCAGGAACCGAAACATCTGGTCCCGCACTGGGACAGCAATCCCGCCTTTACCGAACACACCTACCGCGCTTTCGCGGCTGATGGAAAGAACGGCGAGTTCGTTCTGTTCAACAAAGTCGGGAACACAAACTCCATGTGGGCGTTTCTGGACAGGAACGGCAAGTGGACGACTGGACAACTGACATGGCCCAAGGGAGAAGACCCGAAGTATGCCGTCTGGCACGGTCCATGCACACCCGTGAACTACGCCAACGCGATCCTCGTTAATCGCCAGGCACATTACATCGGCACCTCACCCTACAACATCTGGAACCGGATTGACCCGTTGAAGACCGAGACTTGGGGCCGGGACAAGTGGGGTTGGCGCATGCGCAAGATCCACTACGCTTGGACGCCCGATATCACATCCCGTCCCTTCACACAATGGACAGTGGTGGCTGACACGATGGACGATGGAGGCACCCTGACCTTGGGCGATAGTGTGATCATGCCAGATGGCCGCGTGCATGTCGTGTGGCAGCAGAATCCCATCCATCCAAAACTGCGCGAGATTCATTTCCCCGACATCAAGCGGGATTGCCGACTCTGGTACGGAGTTCTGAAGGAAGGGAAGGTCCTTCAGAAACATGTACTCTTCTCCGGCGGCGAAACCACAGGCCCGGTGCAACCGACCGGCCAACCGCGGTTCCATATCACCCCGGACCATACACTCTACATTCTCTACAACATCGTGGGAACCACGCCCGCCACCAAGGCGCAAACCGGCAGCTACGCAGTTCGCGTCGAGCCGGATGGTTCCATCTCGACCTCCGTCCGTATTCCCCTGCAACGTCCGCTAACGAGCACGTTCTTTACCGCCTCACCCCGTGCCGGCAATCGGCTTACCGAGGCGGCGGATCTCCTCATTGCTGACACCATGGACGGGAAGCCGGTCGCGCGTTACGCCCGCATCCGATTCTGCCGGCCAAACTGAGGCGAACCTCACCACTCACCCATCGAAGAAGAACAAAATGAAAAAACGTTGCGTCCTCTTGGTTGTATGCGGATTGCTATTGGGAGCACCCCTAGGTGAGACGGCGGACCCACCGCGTTGGTTCGGATTCAACACCTACGCCCCCAATGCGGAAACACTGCGACACTTCGCCGATGCCGGCGTGAACACAGTGGTAATTTTTCCCTCCAACAACCTGGGCGCGACGGGCGTGCCATACAACAATGCCTATCCACCGATCTGGACCGGCCCGGGCAAGTACGATTTCGACTGTCTGGACAAACAGGTTGCCGACAAGCTGGCCGTGAATCCCAAGGCGAAGTTCATCTTCTTCCTCGACTTGAACACGCCGCCGTGGTGGTGCCGCATACGAAACAACGCCGACAGTTTCAGCCAGTTGGGCCGCGTGGCGGCCAGCGATGTTTGGCGGCGCGACACGCGCGACTACCTTCAAGCCGTGCTGCGACATCTCGAATCCCGTCACCGGGACGTGATCATCGGCTATTTCCTGGCCTGCGGCATGACCATCGAATGGCAGGATTTCAACAGGGGCGAAGAAGGCGTGATTCGCTGCAAGGCTTGGCGCAACTGGATGACCCAGCGCGGCCAGCCCGATCCGATCGACATCCCGCCGGCCTCGGTGCGCGATCATGTTTCGCACGGCTCATTCCGCGATCCGGTGGGCGATGCGCTGGCAATCAACTATTGGCGCTTCTCGCACAACCTGATCGCCGACACGATCCTGTACTTTGCGGCCGCCACGCAGGAGGTGGTCAAACATCGCGCGCCGCTGGGCTTGTGTTACGGCTACATCATGGAGCACGGCAAGAACCGGCTGCTGTACGAAGGCCATCTGGATTTTGACCGCGTTTACGCGTCGCCCGATCTGGAGTGGTTCATCTCCCCTGGCTCATACCAAGACCGGCAGATTGGCGGGGCCAGCGGCTTCATGGTTCCCTTGGGCTCGATTCAGCACCACGGCAAGGGGTTCCTGATGAGCATGGATCACCGCACACCATCGGCGCGGAGCGTGTCACTGCTGGGTCGCCCCGTACCGGGTCACGAGAGCGGCTTTGCCGACGAGGCCTCCTGCATCGCCGGACTGCGCCGCGAGTTCTCGCTGCGGCTGATCAGCGGGATTTCGACCTATTGGTTCGACTTGTTCGGCCACTGGTTCGAGGGGAAGAACATCTTCGATTCGATCACCCACATGCGCAAACTGTGGGAACGCGTGGCTCGACCGCGCGAAAAGTCCGTGGCGGAAGTCGCCGTTCTCGTCGACGCGGAGAGCATGTACTATCTCGACGGCAGGGCCGATTTCTACAACGACCTGCTGTCCAAGCAGCGTTACGGACTGTTCCGAATGGGCACACCCTACGACGTCTTTTCTTTCGCCGACCTGGGGACGCTCGATCTGTCGCGTTACAAGCTCGTCTTCCTGCCCAACCTCTTCGTGGCGGACGCCAAGCGCCGCGCGTTGCTTCGCGAGAAAGTCTGCACCGGAGGCAAGACCGTGCTCTGGGGCTACGCACCGGGGATTATCGCCGACGGGAAATACGATCCCAGTCAGGTCAAGGCCCTCACCGGCATCCCGTGGGAAACCAAGGAACTCACCACGCGACAGATGGACGGTTGGCGGTCGGTCTTCTCGCCTCAACCCAATATCCCGGCGGGTACCCTGCGAAAGCTGGCCCGCGAGGCAGGCGCGCACATTTATTGCGAGGTCGAGGAACCGCTGTATGCCAATGATCGGTTGATCGCCCTGCACACCATCCAAGGCGGTCCGCGCACGGTGGTCCTGCCCAAGCCATGCCGCCGCGTGACCGAGTTGTTCAGCGGACGCGTGGTGGCTGAAAACACCGACCGTTTCGAAGACAAACTCGTGCCTCCTTGCACCATGTTGTACCTGCTCGAGAACTGAGGATTCTCTCATGCCCCTGGAGAAATCATGAATACTGCCAAACACGCCTTCTGCGGTTTCGTCGCCATCCTGATCGCGTCCATCCTGCTCCCCCGCCCTGTAATGGCTCAAGTCGCTCCGGAGAAACAAACCGTGCTCGACTGGCTGAGCCAGCCGGAAACGGTCACGAAGTTTGGCCGGATATCGGACTCCATCTGGTCGTATGCGGAGTTGGGATTGCAGGAACACAAATCCTCCGCGCTGTTGATCCGCACGCTGAAGGACGCCGGTTTCAAGGTTGAGGAAGGACTGGCCGGCATGCCGACTTGCTTCGTGGCCACCCATGGATCGGGCAAGCCGGTGGTGGGCATCCTCGTGGAATACGACGCCCTGCCGATGCTCTCGCAAAAAGGCCGTGCGACGAAACACGATCCCGTGGTCGCCGGCGCCCCGGGCCATGGTTGCGGCCACAACCTCATGGCATCAGCCGCCACCGCGGCGGCGATCGCCGTAAAGAAAGCCATGGAGAAACACTCCCTCACCGGCACCATCAAGCTGTTTGGCTCCCCCGCTGAGGAAATACTCGTCAGCCGCCCGTATATGGTCAGGGCGGGGCTGTTTAAGGGCGTTGATGCCGTGATCAACAATCACTCCGGATCGGGCTTCCAGACAGCCTACGGCGTCTCCGGCACTGCGATGATCTCCGCAACCTTCCGCTTCCAAGGGAAGACCGCGCACAGCGGCAGCGCTCCATGGAACGGACGAAGCGCGTTGGACGCCGTGGAAATCATGAACGTCGCCGCAAACTACCTTCGCGAACACCTGCACTTCTCGGCACGGATGCATTACGTGATACCCGACGGCGGCGAGGCCCCAAACGTCGTCCCTGACCGCGCGTGTGTCTGGTATTTTATGCGAAACTCCGATGACAGGCTGGAGGAGATGTATCAGCGCGTCCTCAACTGCGCAAAAGGAGCGGCACTGGCCACGGGAACGGAATTGGCTGAAGCGCGAGTCCTGGCCGCCGCACACCAGTCTCATCACAACAAAGCGCTCGCCGAGTTGATGATGAAAAACATCGAACTCGTCGGCATGCCGCGATGGACCGAGGAAGAAAACGCATTCGCCCGGGCGCTGCAGAAGGAGTTGGGGTGTGCAACCAACGGCATGCCGGTGAAGATCGGTGCGATGGGCAAACCGGCTGCCGTGTTTACAGGCGGCGCTTCCTCAGACCATGGCGACGTGACGCTTGTAGCCCCCACCGCGACCATTAGTTTCCCCGGCATTGCCAGTGGCGCGCAGGGGCATCACTGGTCCACCGTGGCATCCGGTTTCGGCTCTACCGCGTGGAAGGGCGAAAATGCCGGCGCGAAAGCCATGGCTGCTTCCGCCATCGACCTGCTCACCAAGCCCGCCGCGTTGCAGGCGATACAGAAGGAATTTGCCGCGTATTCCAAGACTCATCCTTACAAGTGTTTCCTGCCGGCCGATGCCAAACCGCCGCTGGAGTTTTACGACAAACTCATGAAGCAGTATCGGCCTGCGATGGAGACGTTTTACCTCGATGACAAAACAGGAAAACGCTGCGGGCAGGATCGGTGATTCAAAGAACCTTGCATGGAGATAACGATGACAAACGAAAACCCAGTCCCTGTTCGATTAGTATCGCTCGACGCAATGCGCGGCTTCGTGATGTTTTTGCTGCTGGGCGGCGGCGAGATTGGCCACGCGGGGTTCCTCAGCGCGCTGTTCGCCGCCATCCATTATCCATGGGCGCAGACTCTCTACCACCAGTTGCAATACTCCCACTGGGGTGACCCGTTCACCGTCAAGGACCTGATCCGTCCGCTGTTCATTTTCGTGGTCGGTGTGGCCATGCCCTATTCTTTCGGCAAACGGTTCAGCCTCGGCGACAACAAATGGAAGTTGTTCGGCCATGTCCTTCAGCGGGCGGCAGTTCTGTTTCTTCTGGGCACCATCGCTGGCGGACACTTGTTTTATCTGGACCGGTCGAAGTTCTATCTCTTTAACAACGTCCTGGAGGAGATCGCCGTCGGCTATCTGGTCACCTCGCTGTTGCTGTTGAACTTCAGCATCCGGGGCCAGTTGGTAGCCCTGGCCTCGCTGCTGCTGGGCTACTGGGCACTGATCATGCTGGTGCCTGTGCCCGGCCATGGTGCTGGCATCATTACCCCTACGGTGAACCTGCCCCGCTACATTGACGATTGCGTCCTTGGTTCACTGCGACCTGCGAAGTGGAACTTCACTTGGGCGCTCAGCCTCCCCATGGCTTCCAGTTGCATCACGTTGCTGGGTGCATTGGTTGGACAAACGCTGAAGTCGACAATGAGTTCCCGGGACAAACTGGCCTGGCTCTTCGGCGGCGCTCTGACGTGCCTCGTTCTGAGCTTCATCTGGAGCTACTGGTATCCCATGGTCGTGAACATCACGACCGGCTCATGGGTGCTCTTTGTCGGAGCGGTCGGTGTGGGGCTGTCGGCACTGTTCTATCTGGTGATCGATGTCTGGGGCTTTAAGAAGTGGGCCTTTTTCCTCGTGGTCGTTGGCAGCAACTCGATCGCGGTGTATATGGCCGCGCACCTGTTCGATTTCCGCAATATCGGGAATATCTTCGTCAAGGGTTGGACCACCAATCAGAACATCGGTGTCGTCGGAGGTCTGGTCGCTTGGGTAGGGCCGGGGCCATGGAGCAATTTCGTCGAAGCGATGGCCGCCTTCGTCGTGATTTGGTTGCTCATGTACTGGATGTACCGCAGGAAGATCTTTATCAAGGTCTGACCCACAGATGCCGGACAGCCGGGCAACTGAAGCGTTCACCTCATGAAAAAAACAGATGGAACATCAGGCTCGGCGACGCGCCGCAGGTTTCTTCAGCAGATGGCGACAGCCATGGCTCTACCTCTTTGCGCCGGCCGGCCTGCTGCCGCTGCGCCCGGTCGTGGCAAGGGCAACCTGGTGTTTGTCGTGGGCACGCATCACTACCATCCCGAGCAAAGCATGCCACCGCTGGCCAAGGAGCTTGAGCGCCTCGGCTTCCATATCCAGGTGATCCTGCCACCGGGTGATCCGGAAGAGAACCACAACGGCGTCGGATTGCCCGGTTTGGAAGCCCTCGAACACGCCGACGCTGCGGTCTTCTTTCTGCGCTTCCTGACGCTCAACGACGAGCAACTTGGACACTTGGAACGATATCTGAAGTCGGGCAAACCGCTGGTTGGACTGCGCACCAGCACCCATTCCTTTCGCTACCCTGCCGGCCATCCGCGCGAGCCATGGAACAACGACTTCGGTCGCAACGTGCTGGGCACACACTGGCTCACGCACATGAGATCGGTGACCGAGTGCCGGCGGCTCGAACAGGCCAAGAACCACCCCATCCTGACCGGCATCGACGAGAAACCTTTTCAATCACCCGGCCAACTCTACATCACCGACCTCCAGCCCGGTTGTGCGCCACTGATCGTCGGGACCGGAGAGATGCCCAAGGAACAAATCCTCAGTCATCGGTTTGGCACCCGAATCGTAGCCAGGACTGAGACCGACATTCTTGCATGGACCTGGCAGAACCATTACGGGGCCCGGGTCTTCGCCACGACGCTGGGACATCCACGGGACTTTGCCGTGCCGCAGATCATGCGCATCGTGGTCAATGGGATTCACTGGGCCGCAGGCGTTGAAGTTCCCAGCGCATCCACTGAAGTCAGAACATTCGATTTGCCACTGAACCCGTGATCGCAACCTGCAAACAAGGAAACGCCGTCTTGACGCTGCGGGAATCAGTGGAGCACAATGGCGGCAGCCGTTCTTGGAGCATTTCCGAAAGCATGCACAGAACTCATTCCTACTGAAAGGTGAACCATCATGAAGTGCCAGCCCACATCGCAACCGAAACCAGCAGCCCAATCGTCGCGCCGTGAATTTCTGTCACAAAGCGGGAAGTTCCTTGCAGGCTCCGCTCTGGCGGGAGTAGCCCTTCCGCACATTCACGCGGCGGAAGACAACACGATTCGTCTGGCGTTGATCGGCAGCGGCAGCCGTGGCAGCGGCGCGGTGGCCAACGCATTCGATTCGCCCTACGGCCCTTGCAAGCTCGTAGCCATGGCCGATATTTTCGAGAAGCGGCTTGAGAGTTCACACAAGGCGCTCTCCAACAAGTACCCCAACCTCGTTGATGTTCCACCCGAACGCCGCTTCGTCGGGTTTGACGCATACAAGCAGGCGGTAGCCTGTCTGCGGCCCGGCATCGACATCGCGATGTGCACCACCTACCCCGCCTTCCGCCCGGTGCATATGGAATACGCCGTCTCGAAGGGCATGAATGTGTTCATGGAGAAGTCGTTCGCCGTGGACGCCCCCGGCGTGCGGCGCGTGATCAAGGCCGGCGAGGAAGCCGACAAAAAAGGCCTCAAGATCGCCGCAGGCCTGATGTGCCGTCACTCGGTCAACCGGCAGGAACTGATCAAGCGAATCCGCGACGGACAACTGGGATCGATCAACCTCATCCGCGCCTACCGCATGGAGGCCTGCGGACACATGTCGCCGAAACGCCCGGCCGACTTGAACGAGTTGCTCTGGCAAATCCGCAACCGGACCCACATCCTGTGGGTTTCCGGCGGTCTGTGGGCCGAAATGGACATCCACCAGATTGACGAAATCTGCTGGCTCAAGGACGATCATTACCCGATTTCCGCCCATGGCATTTGCGGCCGGGTCGCCAACAGCAAGGATGCCGGCCAAGGGCTGGATTCGTTCTCCGTCGAATACACATTTGCCGACGGCGCAAAGGCTTACGACGTGGTCCGTTACATCCCAAAGTGCTATCCCGAATTCGCCACGTTCGTGAATGGCACGAACCGGGCTGCCCAATTCTCCGGGGCGATCCACGTGGGTAAAGTCCGCACCTACAAAGACCAGCGCGTCGCCGAGGATAACATCGACTGGGAAGCGCCGAAGGAAGAGTACACCTGCTGGCAGGCCGAGTGGAACGTCCTCTTGAATTCCATCCGCAAGAACCTGCCGCAGAACGAGGCGAAACGCGCAGCCCTGTCGAACCTGACCGGCCTGATGGGCCGTGCAGCGATGCACATGGGCCGTATTGTCACGTGGGAAGAAATGCTGAAGTCGGACTTCGAGCTGTGCCCCGGTATTGACCACATGACCGAGAACAGCACCCCGCCGGTCATGCCCGATGCCAACGGCTATTATCCAGTGCCCGTGCCGGGTGTGTGGAAAGAAATCTGAACTCGCCCAGTTCCCCCGGTACCAGACGGGAGCGAGACGTCCTCTGCGGCCTGTTGCCCGGAGGACAGAGAGAAAATTTGCCGCCAAGCCCCGCGAACGAAAGAACAACCATGTCACTTACACAATCCACGCGGTTCGCCGCCCTGTTGCTGGGCGGAATTGCCGTCGCTGTCACACCTGCCTTCTCAGGAGAGCTTATCGACGAACTGAAAAAGGTCCCCTATAAGATCGTCTATGAAAGCTACCAAGACGAGAACTGGGACCTGTTCATGGTACGCGCCGACGGGTCGGAGCGCGTGAACCTGACGAAGACCCCCAAGGTGAACGAGCTCTATCCGCATGTTTCGCCCGATGGCAAGCAGATATCGTTCTCGGTTGACGCAGGCGAGGGAGACGACAAGACGCGCGACCTGTATGTGATGAACATCGACGGGACAGGCCGCCGCTTGGTGGATCGTGGTGCGCGCGACGGCTGCTGGACATCCGATGGCAAGAGCCTGGTGTATCTGAAAAACGAGTTCGAGAAACTGGCGTTGATGGACTACGTCACCAAGGGAGTCTTCCGGTGCGACCTCGCCACCGGCAAGGTCGAACAACATCCCAACCACGAACTAAGCCACCTGTACTGCATCTGTTGCACGCCGGACGGGAAATGGTACGTCTCAACCATCCACAGCGGCATGGGGTATTCGCACGGCATTCTGGCCATCGAAGCCCGCGGTCAGCGAGTGGTGAAATTTAATATTCCCGGATGCCGCCCGGACGTGAGCGCCGACGGCAAGCGCATCGCCTGGGCTTCGGGCGATTTCTCGCTCGGCGTCGGCGATCTGGATTTGTCGGGACCGGAACCGCAAGTACTGAACGTCCGAAATTTGATCGTGAGCAACAAGCCGATCAAAGTCCAGCACGTTGACTGGTCGCCCGATGGACGATACGTGGCGTTCAGCTACGGGGTGTATAAGAAGGGGCTTGGACTCGCGCCAACGCTGGTCGGTGTGCGCGCGACGGGTTGGAACATCGCTGTGGCCGATGCCACAACCACCAATCGCTGGGTGGCCATCACCACCGACGGCAACAGCAACAAAGAGCCCGATTGGGTGCCAGCGCCGTAGTCCATCGGTTCAGTTGATGAACTCAATACGCCATGAAGACCCACGCCCTTCAAAACGGTTTCATCTCACGGCGCGATTTCCTCAAGGCTTCCTCCAGTGTGCTGGCCGGTTGCACATTGACGGCCATCTCACAGGAGCCGCGGCGGGCTGATTTCAAGACGGAGTTTCTCCAGCTTTGTGACACAGCCTGCCAGGAGCTTGATGCGGAGACTCGCACACTGCCGTTCTACCAGGATTCCTATGTGGTCCGTGCCCTGGCTGCGGCCTACGACATGACCGGCAAGCAGGCCTATCTCGACACCTGCCGCCGCTGGTCCGACCGCATGATCAAGTATCAGAACGACATGACTCCCAAGGGCGCCTACTACATGCACTACGGCCGCAAGCCGGGCCAGACCAAGGGCGAATGGTATGTGGGCGATAGCTCCAGTATTGCCTTGGGCGTGCTGGCCGCGGCCGTCCGCTCCTCCGACCCCAAGGAACGCCAACGCTACCTGGACTCCGTCAAGTCATATGCCAGTCTGGTGATCAACAACTACGTCGGCCCGGAAGGCGGAATCACCGATGGGCTATGGTCACAGTTCAACGGGCAATGGTGGTGCTCAACCGGCATCTTCGGCTCTCTGGCGTTCCTGCTCTACAAGGAGACCGGCGACGAGAACTACCGCAAGATTGCTTTGGGCACGGTGGACTGGCTGAATCGGCTGGACTTCGCCAATATCGGCGGCCCCATCTCCTTTGAAGAACGCTCACCTACGGTGGTGATGTATATCCTCGAAACCTACTCGGTGGCCCTGCCGCAATTGGAGCAGGACTCGCAACGCCGCCGGGGAGCCATGGCCATGCTCAACAAGTGTCTCCAATGGATGTCGGAGAACCAGCAAGGCCGCGTGCCGACTCTTTCCTGGGACTACAACTCCCATAAGAAAGGGGCGAAGTTCGGCGGACTGCCCTTTCACATGTATGTCAATGCACGGCACGTGCCCAACCCGGACAAGCTGCGCGCGGCTGCCGACCAGGAACTGCGCCACATTGCCAACGTGCTGTGGAAAGACGGCCCGCCCAGGATTTTGCAGCTCGCCGCGTTCGCCATGATGTCATATGCCGAAAAGCTAATCCCTGGCGCAGTGTATCGAACCAGCAAGCCCTAAAGGAACACTTTCATATGCTGCGTCTTCTTTTGCTCTTTATCGTGGGGACGATTCTCCACACCGTTATGGCGGAAGCTGTATCCGCCGCCGAACCCGCCGCGCCGCAGCAGATCAAACGCTATGTTGCCATTGATAATGTCTGCGCATGGCCTCAGCTCGCCGTGCTGCGCGACGGCACCATCGCCGCCATCCTTCACAACCAGCCTGCACACGGCGTGCGCGAGGGCGATGTCGAATGTTGGACCAGCGCGAATGGGGAGTTCTGGTCGAAAGCCGGCACGCCCGCCCCACACGAGCCCAACACCATCCGGATGAACCACGCCGCCGGGCTCGCAAAGAACGGCGACCTGCTCGTTCTCTGCGCCGGCTGGACCAACGAGCAACAACCGGGGCAGCCAAAGAAGTCGCCCTTCCGCGATGCCATCCTCCGCAGTTGGGTCTGCCGCTCCAGCGATGGCGGGCACACGTGGACGCAGAACAAGGAATTCGTCGCGCCTGAAAAGGGCGCGGGGGAATTCGTTCCGTTTGGCCCAATCTCAGCGGGAGACGATGGGGCGCTGCACGCCTCCTGCTACGGGGGCCGGCGCTCGTGGCATTTCCGCAGCGATGACGATGGCAAGACCTGGCGCCCCACAGCAGTGATCGCGATGGGATACAACGAGACCTCGATCTTCCACCTCGGAGGCAAGCGATGGCTGGCCGCCGCGCGTTTGAAGAGCGCGGACCTGTTCCGTTCCGACGACGACGGCGCGACCTGGCAGGGACCGCAACCCGTGACCGAGCCGGATCAAATCAACGCCCACCTCGCACGCCTCAAGGATGGCCGCCTGTTGCTGAGCTATGGCAATCGTGTCAAAGGCCAATTGGGCGTGATGGCGAAGTTGAGCAGCGATGAGGGCAAGTCCTGGAGCGAGCCCCTGCGACTGGCGCACTCACTCTCCTCCGATTGCGGCTATCCCAGCAGCGTGCAGCGTCCGGACGGAAAGATAGTGACCGTCTACTATGCGAGGAGCGCGGAGAATCACAATCGTTACCACATGGGTGTCGCAATTTGGGAGGTGCCGGCACTGAACAGTCCGCACGTTTCGTCAAACTCAGGAGTTCATCCATGATCAATCTCTTGCTTCGCACTTCCATACTCCTTCTCTGCACCCTCTCCACCCTTCACGCCGCGGAGTTCCGCGCAGCGGCGGTCAAGGTGGACATCACGCCGGACAAGCCGCAGATGTTGCGCGGCTACAGCCCGCGCATGTCCACCAAGGTGCACGACCGGCTCTATCACCGCATCGTTGCGCTCGACGACGGAGCCTCGTCGTTCTTCTTCATCTCCTCCGACATCTGCTCGCTCTCGCCCGCTTTTTGCGATCGCGTCACCGGTCAGCTCGCCAAAGAGTTCAAACTGCCACCGCAAAACATCTGGTGGTCCATTACCCACACGCATTCGTCGCCCTACGTCGGAACGCCGGGCATTCCCGGCGTGCTCATGACCAACCGTTTTCAGTTTCGCACGGATGATGCCTATACCGCGCTCGTGGAAAACAAACTCGCGGACGGCGTCCGACAGGCCCGGCAGAAGCTGGAACCCGCCAAACTCGGCATCGGCCGGGGCTACGCGGAAGCGAACATCAATCGCCGCGCCCGCGACGCCGACGGCCAAGTGTGCATCGGCTTGAACCCCTCCGGAGCCGTGGACCGGCGCATCGGTCTGCTTCGCCTCGACAAGGCCAACGGCACCCCGCTGGCGCTCGTGGCCAACTACGCCATGCATGGCACCGTGTTGGGTGGCAAAAGCACCATCGTCAGCGGTGACGCGCCCGGCATCGTCGCCGAATACGTCGAGAGCAAGATCGGCGCACCCATGCTTTACCTCAACGGCGCCGCCGGCAACATCGCTCCGCTCTACAGCACCCGCACCGAGCCAGAGGCCGGGCTTCTCGACCGGTTCAAAGTCCTGCTGGGCGACCCTATTCTTGATGCCAACCGCCGGTTGCGCACTACAACCGGCGAGGTGAAGCTGCGCACCTCTCGCATCGTTCTTGAGACTCCCAAACGCCCCGGGCTCAGATGGTCTGAAGAGCTCAAGGACTACCTCCGCGTTTCCAAGAACGGCGAGGAAACGCTGCTCGTGCCACTGCGTTTCCTGCGCATCAATGATGACACCGTCATCTGGAGCGCGCCCATGGAACTGTTCTGCGAGATCTCCAACGAAATCCGCGATCGCTCGCCCTTCCCCAACACATTCTACGTTGGCTACAGCAACGGCACCTTTGCCTACCTGCCCACCGAACAGGAGGTGCTCGCGGGCGGCTACGAACCAGCCACCTCTTTCTTCACCGCCTCCGCCGCCGGTCATCTCAGCGCGGCCGTCAACAGCCACCTGCGCGAAATCCACGCCGCCCGGGATTGAAGTGCCTTCCGCCACACCTTCAAGGCGCCCGACACGGCGATGTTGATTTGGATGCGACGGGCATGTGCGTTCACGGGATGCGCTGGCGATTGCGATAGTCGCGCATGGAGAGACCAAACCGGTTCTTGAAAATACGCCGTAAATGAGCATCGGTCTGGTAGCCACACCGGGTGCAGATTTCCGTTAGTGGCAGGTCAGTCTCTTTGAGCAGTCTCTCGACCCGCTCCAAACGGACATTCTGAATTTCCTCAAGAAGAGAGCGACCGCACGCGGCACGGAAACGCACTTCCGCGTGACGGCGGGAAACATTCAGGTGCGTCACTATGTCCGGAACGCCAATTTGTTCTCCGGCGTTGATGCGGATGAACTCGCGCGCTCGCAAGACGAGGGGGTCAGTCGGCATGGCGTCTGGCTGCGTGGAGTCTCGCGTGACAATCTCACGCACCCCGAACCGCATGATCTGCCGTTTGCGGGTTTCCCCGCGCATCAGGCGGTCCAGCATCTGGGCTGCCATGAAACCACAGGCTTCTGTGTCGCGTCCTATGCTGGAGAGTGTAGGGAAGGAACCATTGCAGAACAGTTCGTCGTTATCGATGCCCAGGACCGCCACGTCTTGGGGCACACGGAGTCCGATGTCGGCGCAAAGACTGATTACCTGATGCGCCCGCGGGTCCATTGCGGTCAGGAGAGCAATCGGCAGGGGAAGCGCCTTCAACCAGGTTGCGAGTTGTTCTTCATCCCTCCTCCAATTACATGTCCCGACCGAGACGGGGTAGATGTGGCAGACAAAGCCGGCCTCGGCCACCCGACGCTTGAAGCTTTCGCCACGATGGACCGACCAGTTCCGATGGAGGAGTTCGCCGACGTAGCCAAAGTGTTTGTATCCCCGCTTGAGGAAATAGTCGGCACCCGCTTTCCCGACGCTCTCCGAATCATCCAGCGTGCAGGACAATCTGGCGAATGACGAAGCGGGCTGCAACGCCTCATCCAAAGGATCCATCAAGACAACAGGTTTGCGCGCGCGTTTCAGGGCGTCCGCGAGACCGAACATCATCTGTCCTGCGATGATGCCGTCGTATTCCTTGCAGTCGGCGACAGAAAAGGGTTTCTGCTCGCCCAAACGTCCGTGAACCAGATACAGGTGCCACGGTCCGTAAAGATGCGTGTAGTTGAAGATTCCCCGCAGCTTGTCCCGCCCTGGTTGCACGCTGGTTTCCTGAATGACCAGTACGCGCGGGATGCGTTTGAGAATGTTGGCCATGGTTCGCATGTTACCAAAAGCCTCCGGCGGCGTAAACGGCGTGCGCAAAACACCCGGTGGTTTTTGCGCAATAGAGAGTTTTCCTCCTTCGATGGCTCGCTTACGGTCTCCCGCAAAAGCGCAAACTTGCAATGAACCATCACAACCTCCGGAAAGCAGCCAGTTTTGCCAGTTTCTTGTTGTTCGCATCGTGCGGGCTCGGCGCCGACACATCCAACGCGATCTCAGACGACAGCCGGCTGACGATCCGTTCACGCGCACTGCCCATGTCTCCCATGGGGTCACCGAACCCTTGGCCGCGGTTTCGGTTCCAAGTACGGCAAATGCCGATCATCATCCCGGATAACCTCAACGGAGAGGACCGTGCGGGGATGTTCACCAACGCCGCCGTCCCGCCGTTGCCGTATCTCATCCAGGATAACTACACGCGGCAGCGGCGGCGCGACCAGTTGCCGACCGTTCAACTCGAGAACGCGGCGTTGCGGGCGATCTTCTACCCGTCACTCGGTGGACGGATGATTTCGCTCTACGACAAGCGCGCCCGGCGCGAACTGCTCTTCGACAACCCGGTGCTGCAGTTTGCCAACCTGGCCATCCGCAACGCGTGGTTCTCCGGCGGCGTGGAGTGGAACGGCCCGCTCTACGGACACAGCCTGCTGACGTGCAGTCCGGTCTTTGCCGGCATGGTTGAAACACCGCGCGGACCGCTGCTGCGGCTTTACGAATTCGATCGCGCCCTGGAAACGACCTGGCAGGTGGACGTGATTCTGCCGCACAACGACGACCGGCTCTGGGTTCACGTGAAGGCCATCAACCCGAACCCACACGACATCCGCTTCTATTGGTGGACCAATATCGCTGTACCGCTGACCCGCGACACGCGCGTGCTGTCGCCGATGGACTACGCACTCTCGCATGACTTCACCGGCAACTCGCGTCTGGCATTTCCGCTATTCGACGGCTTCGATGGCAGTCGTCCATTCAACTACCCTTACTTCAAGTCGGTCTTCTTCCGAAAACCCGGCAGCCAGAAACCGTGGTCCGTCTGCCTTGACGACCGCGGCCGCGGTCTGAGCCATGTTTCCACGCCGACGCTCTTCGGCCGCAAGTTCTTCACGTGGGGAACCGGCCGCGGCGGCAAACGCTGGATGGAATTCCTCTCCGAGGACGGCCATGGCGACTACCTGGAAATTCAGGGCGGCGTGACACCGACCCAGCTTCAGACGCGGCCGTTGAAAGCCGGCGAGAGTATCGAGTGGACCGAATGCATCAGCCCGTTCGCAATGGACGCGAAGGCGGCGGGCGATCCGGATTATGCCGCCGCGTGTGCGGCAGCCGGCAAAGTCATTGACGAACGGGTATCCGGCTCGGCGCTACAGGAAATGCACCAGTTCCTGAGCGCACACGCCGACGCTCCGGTGAAGACACTGCTCCATCGCGGTGCCGCCTGGGGCAAGCTGCACGAAAAACGAACCGGCCGGAAAATCAGCCCCGGCCTCGCGTTTGAGAGTGAGGCGGGCGATGAGGAACGACCGTGGGACGAATTGCTCACCGCAGGCACGTTCTCGGTAGAAACGCTGAACACGCCACCACGCAGCTTCAACGTTTCTGCCGGCTGGACGACCACGCTGCAGAAGTCAGTTCACGCGCACGGTGCAACATGGCTGCATCATGTTCATCTGGGCGTCGCGCAACTGGAGGCAGGCGCGTTTGAAGAAGCAAGAGAGCAATTCAAGTCGTCGCTGGCGTTGAAGGAGAACGCACTGGCCCACCGCAATCTCGCGTTGCTGCACGAGCGTGACGGCAATTTCGACGCCGCACAATCCGCTTACAAGCACGCGTGGCCCCTCTGCGGAAACGATCCGAACCTCGCGGTCGAAATCTGCGATTTCCTCACCCGGCACAAGCGTTATGTTGCCTTCGGCGCCTTCGTGAAGTCGCTGCCGGCGACGGTCGCAGAGCACGAGCGAATCGTGTTGATGACGGCGCAGATCGCGCTGGAGCAAGGCGACTTTGCCAGTGTTCGGCGGCTGTTACAGCGGGAGTTTTGCACCATCCGGGAGGGCGAGGTTGGCTTGACTGATCTGTGGTTCGCCTCGCACATCAAAGAAGCCGAGAGCCGCAACGGTCGCGAACTGACTGCGGTCGAGAAGAACCAGCTCATGCAACAGTTTCCACCACCGCGGCAGATTGATTTCCGAATGAAATAGCCAAGGAGCAAACCATGATGACCCAACGGAACAAGCAATACCGAACGCAACGAGCGGGAGTTTCTCCATGGTGGGGCCTGCCCGCCTGCTTCCTCGCCACTGTTATCGCAACGACCACGCCCGCGCCGGCAACCGAGTCTCCGCAGTTGATCTCCCCGTGGACGCCCGTGACCGTGAAGACCAACGCAACCAGCGTCGAGGTCGGCGTCTGGGGGCGGACGCACAAACTCGCCAACGCGCTGCCGAACTCGATTGTCACGGCGGGCAGCGAGATTCTGGCCGCGCCGATTCGCCTCGTTGGCCGGGTCAGTGGCCATCCAATCGCATGGAAACGAGGCGGCAACTTCGTTTTTCGCGCCGACAAATCGCATGCCATTGTCTCTGGCTGGCAGGCGGGCGACGACCTCATCGTCAACACCACCACACAGATTGAGTTCGATGGCCTGCTGCGCGTGGGTCTTGTTGTCCTGCCACAAAACAAGGTCCGTCCAAAACTCGAACAACTCTGGCTGGAGGTGCCGCTGAAACGCAAGTGGGCCAGCCTGTATCACTACTTCCCTGGCAAATGGGGCAGCGCAAAGAACAGCGGGGAACTGCCCGAGAAGGGTCTCGTGTTGCCGTTCAAGCCGTTCGTCTGGCTCGGACGCGAAGACAGCGGACTGGGCTGGTTTGCCGAGTCGGACAAAGGCTGGCAACCGGAAGCCGCCGACCGCGCCATCGAGATTATCCCTCAGGACAGTGACGTGTTGCTGCGCATCAGACTGCTGGACTCGACGGTGCGACTGCCGGTCACGTTCACGTTCGGGTTCCAGGCAACGCCGGTGAAACCGTGGGCAAAGGATTTCCATGAGTGGCGCGTCTGGCACGTGCCGCAACTCGGCGTTGGCTTGACGTTGCCCGTTCCGAAGGAATGGTGGCTTTGCCATCGCGCGTTCCCCGACCGCAACCCGCTGGCCACGCTCGACCGCGGCGCACAACTCGGGGCCAAGACCGTGGTTTTCCACGAGGACTGGGCGCCGATCCAGAACTACCCGATGACGTTCCCGGAGGCGGAATTCAAACGCATCGTCAGCAACTGCCACCGGCGCGGCATGAAGGTGCTCGTCTATTACGGCTACGAGTTCTCCCCTCTCGCGCCGGAATGGGCGGCGTTGCACGACGAGATTCTGGTGAAGAACGCCAAAGGCAACATCACGCCCGGCTGGTATCGCCCCCCGGAACAGCGCGACTTCATCGTCTGCTACAACAGCATTTGGCGCGACCGGCTCGTCAACGGCATCAAGCAAGCGCGAGACCGCTACGGTTACGATGGCGTTTATCTCGACAGCGGGATGGCACCGTGGGGCTGCTGCAACGAACGGCACGGTTGCGGCTACCGCGCTGCCGACGGCACTCTCCGACCTACGTATCCGATCTTCGCCGTGCGGCAGTTTATGCAACGGCTTTACGGCATGTTTCATCCGCGAGGCGGCTTCGTCAATCCCCACCAAAGCACCTGCTGCGTGACTCCGTTGCTGGGATTCGCGCACTCCTATTGGGACGGCGAGCAGTTCGCCGGCGGCGAGCTGTCGGGCGATCCGCTGAAGGCCCTGCCGCTCGACGCGTTTCGCGCTGAGTTCATGGGCCAGAACTACGGCGTGCCGAGCGAGTTTCTCGCCTACGAGCGCCCGCCGCAGTGGACGTTCGACCACGCGCTCGCAGTCTCCATGCTGCATAATGTTCGCGTGCGTCCCTGTGGCATCCCTGCCTTGGAGAAGATGGCTCCGATCTGGAACGTGATGACCCGCTTCGGCGTCAGCAAGGCCGAGTGGCATCCGTATTGGGAAACGAAGCCCCTGGCGACCGCACAGCCGGAGTCTGTCAAGGTGAGCCTCTATGCGCGCCCCGGCGCGAAAGGCAAAGGCGGACGCGCACTGCTGGTCGTCTCAAACCTCTCTGCCGACCAGCCCTCGACCGCACAGGTAACGGTGGATTTCAATCGCATCGGCGTGACTGCAAAGACTGCAACCGACGCGTTGACTCGCGAGGCGCTGAGTTGCGCCGGCGGTAAACTGGTGGTTCCGCTGCAACCGATGCGGATGCGACTGGTGTGGGTGGAATAGCGGGATCCGAATAATCGCAATAACAACGCCAGCCAGATCGCGCGCGTGTCTTGCTGCTGGCTGGATGTGTGTATTGCCGGCCGCTGCGCAGGAACGGCCCGAAGTCGTTTGATCCAGCGCCAAGGTCGGCCGCGAGAGCACACCCGGCCGAAGCATCGCTAACCGCATCCACGCCGACGCGATTCTTGTCTATTTACTGCGAGGCGCTCGGCGTTGCATACTGGCGTGCACCATGAAACGACACTCGCTACGGACGTTAGCGACAACGCGCGCTCTCACCGTTAAACCAATGTCTAAAATATTCATGACTGCCATGTCCCGATTCCTTGTACTCGCCCTCTGTCTGACAGCTTTTTCCGTCGCCAACGCCAAAGTCGTGCGTGTGGAGATCACGGAACGCTCCGACTTGGGTGCCACAGGTTACGAACAAATCGTCGGCCGGTTGCATTTTGAGATTGATCCTGCGCATCCGCGCAATCGCATCATCGCCGATGCCGATCTGGCGCCGACGAATCCCGCGGGACGGGTGGCGTTTTCCTCTGATCTCCGCATCCTGAAACCCAAAGACGCCGGACGCAGCAATGGTGCGGCCTGGGTGGAAATTCCCAACCGCGGCGGCAAGAGCGGCCTGACCCCGTTCGTCATCAAGAACGGCTTCACGATCATGCAAGTGGGCTGGGAGTTCGACGTGCCAGTGCAGGCAGGCAAGATGCGCATCCAGGTGCCCGCAGCGCGGCAAAAAGATGGCAAACCCATCCGCGGTGTGATGCGAGCCACGTTCACCCCAGAAAAACGCGTGGAGCAGCTTAAGCTGGGCGATCTGGCAGAGTATCCCCCTGTGGATGCCACCGGACCGGACAGCCGGTTGATTGTGCGGACAGCCACGGCGTTTCCAGATGGCGAGGAACTGCCGCGCAGCCAATGGCGGCTGGAAGGCCTGCGTGTGACTCTGGATGGCGGATTCGAGGCGGGCAAGACCTACGAGATTTCTTACCTGGCGGAGAATCCGCCTGTGGCTGGCCTCGGTCTCGCGGCGATTCGCGACGCGGTGGCCTGGCTGAAACACGATAGCGGCTCTCTGGCCCCGGTGCGCCACGCCTATGCATTTGGCTCCTCGCAGTGTGGCCGGCTTCTGCGCGAGTTTGTCTATCTGGGATTCAACACCGACGAGAAGGAACGTCTGGTCCTGGATGGTGTGATGGCGCACGTTGCTGGAGCGGGCCGGCTCGACATCAACCGTCGCTGGTCGGTCCCACGCGGGGTGGCCGCCTACGAAACGGCGTCTTATCCCTTCACCGACACCGCGCAAAAGGACCCGGTCAGCGGCATCTCGGAAGGCGTGCAGGAAAACCCGCGGGTAACGCACAGGCCGAAGATCTTCTACATCAACACTGCATCCGAATACTGGAGCGCTGGCCGCGTGGCTGGCCTCTCGCATACCAGCGCGGACGGCACCAAGGACGCCCCGATGCCGGACAACGTCCGGTCCTATTTCTTCTGCGGTACCCAGCACGGAGCGGCGGCGTTCCCGCCCAAAGCTCCAGCGAAAACGGTCGCGTTCGCCAATCCCGTCAGCGCCAGTCCCGTCGTCCTCGCTTTGCGCCTGGCAATGCATCGCTGGGTTACCGAAGGCACACCGCCGCCACCGAGCGCCTACCCCAAACTGAGCGACGGCACCTTGGTGCCCGTGTCGAAGGTCAGCTTCCCTGCCCTGCCAGGAGTCCAATCGCCTCGAAGCGGGACGGCTGGTGTGCGCCTGCGGAATCCGCTCTGGCCTGATGGAGCGGGTGCCGGCACGGAACTGCCGCTGCTGGTGCCGCAGGTGGATGCAGACGGCAACGACCTCGCGGGCATCCGGATGCCGGATGTCAGCGTGCCTCTGGCCACATGCACCGGTTGGACGTTCCGCCCCGTCTCGATGGGCGCTCCCCATGAAATGCTGCCGTTGCGAGGTTCATGGATTCCCTTCGCCGTCACGCGCGAGCAACGCGAGAAGGCTGGCGATCCGCGTCCGTCACTCGGCGAGCGTTATCTCAACAAGGAAGCTTATCTGGCGCGCGTGAGTGAGGCTGTGCAACAGCTCATCAAACAAGGCTATCTCCAGGCTGAAGACCTCGATCCATTGCGGAAGCAGGCTGCCGCTCGCTGGGATTGGGTCACAGGCAGGAAGCCTTGATAATCCATCAAATCTACTCACCTCTGGAACCACCATGCGCACGCTTTTGATCTCCCTCCTTCTGGCCACCACCGCGTATGCGGCTGATACTTCCAAGACCCCGCAGCATGCGGGAAACAACCGGCAAACAACAAACACCACGATTTTGTCGCTGGAGGGCAACGACTGGGTTGTCGCCGCGGACCCGGCCAATGCAGGACGCAGCCAAGCATGGTGGAAGTCGCCGCGACCGGACGCGAAGCCGATCCGCGTGCCCGGCATTTTCCAGGAAGCGCTGCCGGCGTACCATGGCGTTGCGTGGTATTGGCGCGAGTTCACCCCGCCGCAGAATCCGTATTTCGGCGGCCGCTGCCTCCTGCGTTTCCACGCGGTGGATTACCTCGCAGACGTGTGGCTCAACGACGTGCTTGTTGGCAGCCACGAAGGCGGCGAGACCCCCTTTGTGCTGGACGTTACGAAAGTGGTGAAACCGGGAAAGCCGAACCGGCTGGCCGTGCGGGTTTTGAATCCCAAGGCGGAACCCATCGACGGTATCGTGCTGAACGAAACTCCTCATCGGAACAAGAAGCCCGAGGGAATTACTTCCGGGGCTTCCTACAACAGCGGCGGCATCACAGAACCGGTGGAAGTCTTCTGGACTCCAAGTGTTCGTCTTGACGATGTCTATGTGATTCCCGATTGGAAGACCGGCCGCGTAAAAGTTCAGACGACGATAATGAACGCGGGCAAATCCAAAGCGCGCGCCCGGCTCCACTTCGCCATATCCCCCGCCCTCGGCAATGAGACTGTGGCCACGCTGACCGCGGAGCAGGATGTGCCGGTCGGCAGCAAACTGGTCGAGTGTGAGCTGAAGGTGGAAAACCATCGTTTGTGGCAGCTCGATGATCCCTGTCTCTATCGCCTGACCACACGGCTCGTCACCGGCCTGAACGCAAACGCCCACGAGAACGTCACGCGATTCGGATTTCGCGAACTGCGGGTGGAGAAAGGCTTCTTCAGGCTGAATGGGAAACGCATTTTCCTGAAAAGCTCGCACACCGGCAATCATTGTCCTGTCGGCGCGATTCTCCCGCCGGCAAGCGCGCCGGACCTGCTGCGCAAGGACCTGCTTTACGCGAAATCGTGCGGTTTCAACATGGTGCGTTTCATCGCCGGTGTCGCGCATCCATACCAATTGGACATGTGCGATGAGATCGGATTGATGGTGTATGAGGAGAACCTGGCCTCGTGGCTCTTGGCGGATTCGCCGAAGATGGCCGAGCGGTTCGACGCCAATCTGCGCGAGATGGTGCTGCGCGATCGGAACCATCCCAGCATCGTGATTTTCGGGCTGGTGAACGAGATGCGCAACGGCCCAATGGTGAAGCATGCCGTGGCCAGCCTTCCCCTGTTGCGCTCGCTGGACAGTTCGCGGCTGGTCTTGCAGCAAAGCGGACGGTGGGACGGGCAATACAACATTGGGTCGGTCTGCAATCCCGGCAACACGCAATGGGAATATATGTGGGGTGTTGAAAACCCCGACTACCAGGGCACGGCCAAGCACGGCGCGTTCGGCGGCTACTTCGAAGGCGCGGGCGATGCGCACGTCTATCCCTCTGTGCCTCACACGCCGGAAATCGAGGCTGGCATCCGCAATCTGGGCAGCAACACGAAACCGGTGTTCGTCTCTGAATACGGCATCGGCAGCCAGATGAATGCGATCCGGGAATTGCGATACTACGAACAGCACGGTGGCAATCCCGAGTGGGACGACTTCAAGTTTCTCAAGCGAACCGAGGAAAGACTCAACGCCGACTGGAAGCGATTCGGGATGGAGGGCGTTTATGCATTTCCCGAGGAAATGCTGCGTGACAGCCAGCGGCTGCATTGCCGCCAAAGGCTTCTGGGGTTCAATCTCATCCGGTCGAACCCCCAGATCTGCGGGTTCAATCTGACGGGGCTTCTGGACCACGGCTACTCGGGCGAAGGCCTCTGGTTGTTCTGGCGCGAATTCAAACCCGGCATCATGGAGGCGCTGCAAGACGGGTGGTCGCCCCTGCGTTGGTGCCTGTTTGCCGCGCCGATGCACGCCTACGTGGGGCGACCGCTGAAATTGGAGGCGATCCTGGCCAACGAAGATGTGCTCGCGCCGGGAACGTATCCGGCATTGTTGCGCGTGCTCGGGCCAAACGGAATCGCGTGGGAGAAAAAGCGGAAAGTCGTCATTCCGAAACCAGCGCCCGGCGCCGACGGTCCGCTGGCGGTGCCCGTGTTCGCGGGCGACGTAACCCTTCCCGGACCGGCGGGACAATACACGTTCGCCGTCACGCTCGAACGCGGCGGCGCACCCGCGGGTGGACGGTTGACCTTTCATCTGAGCGAACCTCCCACCATTGCGCCGGTCAAGGTGGCCGTGTGGCAAGTGGACACTCGTGTGCAAGAGTGGTTGAAGACCCGTGGTGTGAGCGTGACACCACTGGAGCCGGCGCCCGCCGCAACACGGCAGGTCATTCTGGTGGGAAACTGGAACGATCCCAAGGCCCAGCAGGGAATTCGGAAGCAAGACCTGTTGCAGCGCGTCGCGCGAGGCAGCGTCGCCGTATTCCTCAACCCCGGCGCATTCAGAAAGGGCGGCGACGCCGGCGGCTGGCTGCCGTTCAAGAACAAAGGGCAACTGACCGCCTTCCCCGACTGGCTCTATCACAAAGAGTGCGTCGCAAAGAAACACCCGTTCTTTGACGGATTACAGCCCGCGGGCGTCATGGACTGGGATTACTACGGTCCTCTCATCACCAACCGGTTCTTTGAAGGACAAGACACCCCGGAGGACACTGCGGCGGCGGCATTCGCGGTCTGCCACAGCAAGCCACCCGACGGTTATGCCGCGGGCACGATGCTGGGTGTTTACCGGTTCGGCGCAGGCAGGATTGTTTTGAACACCTTCAACATTCTCGACAACGTGGACAAGCATCCCGCAGCGGACAGGCTGTTGCTGAACATCATCAAGCATTCAGCGCGAAACACAACTGAACCGCTGGCGCCGGCACCTGCAAATTTCGACGCCACGTTGAAAGAAATCGGATATTGATGCCCGATAACGTGCAGCCAGCCAGCAGGCGGATCTGGAAACAGAGACTCCAATCACTTTGGCAGCAGTTTCGGGTTGAATATCACCTGAGCAAATGCCAAGACTTGGCTCATTGGAAGCCGTTCGTGGCACATCGCTGTTAGCTAACGGGAGATAAAATCTATGACAGCAGCCAGTTTGGACATTGGGAATGAATTCGGCAGGGGTTGGAAGTTGTTCCAGACTGATATAGGTCTGCTGATTACCGTAGGTGCGATCGGGGCAGTTTTGAGTCTGGTAACATGCGGCGTCTTGGCTGGCCCCATGATGGCGGGCCTGTTCATGATTATTCGCCGATTGCAGAAGAACGATCCGACCAAGCCGGCAGCGGGCGACATCTTCAAGGGCTTTGATCATTTCGCTCAGTCGTTCTTGTTTGTGTTTCTGCTCATACTGGCCTGCGTTCTGGTTGGCATGATCGCTCGTATGATCCCCTTTTTGGGACAGCCCCTCAGCATGGCCATTTCCCTTTTCGTGGGCTCGATCATTATGTGGGGCATAACGTTCATCGTGTATCAGCAAATGAACGCGATCGATGCTCTCAAGAAACTGGTCGATGGCACCATCAGCGGTGCTTTTGTCATGCCGTTGGTTTTTGGACTTCTAGCCAATCTGCTGAGCACTGCAGGCACTGTGGCCTGTCTCGTGGGTGTGTTTTTCACCTGTCCGCTGGCCTGCTGCTGCATGGTTTCCGCGTATGAGACGCTGTTTGACGGCAGCAATCCCGCCACGGCGGCCCCCGAAACGCCCCCCGCTGCGGGCGGCAATGTGTGAACGAGTCAGCGGTATCCATGGCGCTCTCTCTTGCGGATGCTTGTTCTCTGTCTTGGTGATTCGGTTCTGCAACCGCCTTGCTTGTCGCGCGTCATGCCAGGAAGGAGACGCCTCCTTCAAGACCCGGCCCGAGAGTTGGTTTCCGGCAGGCTGTTGGTTCGCCGCTAACCGCATCCACACGGACGCGATTCTTGTCCATTTACCACAACCACATGTCGCTGCATACTCGCCGCAATATCAAAACTGAATGAGTCTCATGGACATTCTCAAGAGAGCCACCCGAACCACGCATCCAGTTTTCGCAGCCATGGCGCTTCTGCTGGCCGCTAACGCATGGGCGGAAGAACAAAAGCCACTGGCCTTCGCCTATCGCTCGTTCTGGCCGGAGTTCGAAGCGATGAAGCAGTTCAAGGACGCCAGCGTCAACACGGTCTGCATTTTCGCCGCCAACACCGACAACTCGCTCGGCAAGCCCTACTCCAAATACCCGCCCGTCTGGCGCTGGTTCGGAAAGTATGACCTCGACTCGCTGAACAAGCAGTATGACGACGTGCTCGCGGTGAACCCGGACGCGGAGTTCATCTGCATGATCGATCTCAACACGCCGATCTGGCTCCAGCGCCAGCTTTCAGGCAGCGGGCACAGCGCGGAATGCGAGAGCTTCACCATGTTGAGCTGCGCCTGCGCCAACCCAGCGTGGCGCAAGGCGACCGCCGAGTATTTGACGACAATCGTCAAGCACATGGAGGCGCGCTACGGCAATCGCATCAAGGCTTATCTGCTGGCCTGCGGCCAGACGGACGAGTGGATGGACTACAGCCGCGGCATCGCTGGCCGCGCCAAGACCCGGGCATGGAAGACGTGGCTGAAATCTCATGGCAAACCGGAACTGCCCGTACCCCTGCCGGAACGGTTGGATCGCGCCTCATTCGAGAATCTGCTCCGTGACCCAGCCACGGAACAGGATGTGTTGGATTACGCACAGTTCACCGGTGACACCATCGTGGACACCGTGCTTGAGTTTGCAAAGAAGACGCGCGCACTCATTGCGAAGCAACGTCAGATCGGGATGTTCTTCGGGTATATCCTCGAACTGACTCATTCACGCATGGTCTGGTCCGGCCATCTTGAGTATGAGCGGCTCTACAGCTCGCCGGACATTGACTTTTTCATCAGCCCGGGCACTTACGCCGACCGCCCCATGGGTGGCGGCAGCGGTTTCATGGTGCCCAACGCCACCCGCCTGCTGAACAAGAAGGGCTTCCTTCACGAGATCGACCACCGCACGCCGACTTACAACGTCAAGCTGGACGAGTTCGTCTCCATCGCCTGGATGGTGCCATGGAAGACACAGGCGGAGACCGATGCCGGGTTCAAACGCGAGTTCGCATTGGCGACGATCAACCAGACTTCGCTGTGGTGTTTTGACATGTGGGGCGGGGTTTTCAAAACGCCAGAAACGATGAAGGTGGTCAAGCAAGGCAAGACGCTGTGGGATCGTTTCGCCGGGAAGCCACTCAAGACGCGCGCCGAGGTTGCGCTGGTGGTGGACCCACAAAGCGCGCGCTACGTCAACGACATGAACCCGCTCGTGGCGCAAATCTACCAGGGCACGCGCAACAAGCTCAATCGCCTCGGAGCGCCTTTCGAAGTGTTCTCGTTCAACGACTTGTCACGCTCCGACCTCGCCCAGTACCGGTTGTTCGTGTTCCCCGGACTCTTTGAAATCACCCCCGAGAAGATGGATGTGCTCAAGAAACACGTCCTCAAGAACAACCGCACGGCGCTATTCCTCTACGCGCCGGGCATCAGCGACGGCAAAACGCTCGATCCATCGCGGGTCAAGACGTTGACCGGCGCGGCGTTCAAAACGCCGGGCGTCACTGCCATGCCGCGCGACGGGTGGAAGTCGGTCTATGTCGCTACGTACGCAGACCTGACCCCGGCGACATTGAAGAAGGCGGCTCAGGAAGCTGGCGTGCCGATTTACTGCGAGGATGCCGTTCCGGTTTACGCCAACGAGCGGCTCGTGGCGATTCACATGGCGCAGGGTGGCGAGAAGACCGTGACGCTGCCGGTTGATTGCCGGCAGGTTCGCGAACTCTACACGGGGCGCGTAATCCCGGTTACGGGGCGGCAGGTTCGCTACACGTTCGAAACGCCCGACACCGCGATGTTTGAACTGATTTGGTAAAGCCCAGGAGAAAGCATAACAATTATGAAACCTCACTCGACATGGATGATGGCGGCAGTGCTCAGTTTTGCCACCGTGGCTTCGGCACAGATGATTGACACCTCGGAGACGCGCGTCCAAACCACGCTCGACCCCAAACTCAAACGAATCGGGACCATCAAGCCGCGGAGTGTCAGCGAAATCTCCGGGCAAAATTGGTCGATCGGCTGCGAGACAATCGATCGCGATTTCACCAATTGGGATTCTTACAAGGACTACCTCGTGCCGCTCGGCATCAAGCTGATTCGCCTGCAAGGCGGCTGGGCCAAGACCGAGCGAGACCAGGGCAAGTACGACTGGCGCTGGCTCGACATCATCATCAATGACGCGCGCAGCCGGGGTCTGGACATTCTATTGCAGACCAACTACGGCAACCCGATTTATCCCGGCGGCGGCAGCCGTCATTTGTCCGGCGGCTTCCCGACTTCTGAAGAAGCGCTCGCGGCATGGGACAAATGGGTGGAAGCGATGGCGACACGCTACAAGGACAAGGTGCGCAATTGGGAGATGTGGAACGAGCCCAACAACAACAAGGCGCACACACCCGAGCTGACCGCCGACTTCAACATCCGCACGGCAGAAATCATCAAGCGCGTGATTCCCGAGGCGCGAATCGCCGGCGGGGTGCTGAACAGCCCGAATTTCGACTATACCGAGAAATGGCTGAAGCACGTGACATCCAAGCAAAAGCAGTCTCTGTTCACGTGGTTCATCTATCACGCCTACACCTTCAATCCCGATGAGAAACATTACGAGGCAGTCGAAAAACTCAAGGAACTGTTCCAGCAGTATGCGTCAACGATCAAGCTGTGGCAGGGCGAGGCCGGCACGCAATCCGAGTTCTGCCTCGGCGGCGCGTTGTCCAAATATCCATGGACGGAACTAACCCAGGCGAAGTGGCAGGCACGGCGCATGTTGGGCGACCTCGGCCATGATGTGGAGTCACTGGTCTTCTCCATGGCAGACCTGGACTACAACCGCTGGGACGACTACCGCCTCGGCGACATGGATCGCTACGGGCTGGTCAAGACCGACAAACAGTATCGCCTCCTCAAGGTGAAGATCGCCTACTACGCCGTGCAGAACCTCGTCGCAATCTTCGACGACACGCTGCAACGCGTGCCGGATTATCCGTGCGAAGTACAGTGCGAGAAAGCGACGGCTTGTTACGCTTACAAGAACAAGCAGAACGGCCAGCAGATACTGGTGTTCTGGGACAAGAGCGCCGTCCCATCCGACAAGAATGACACCGTGTCCGCAACATTCACGATCACCAAGGGGTCGTTCTCCGAACCGGTCTGGGTGGACCTGATCACCGGCGGCATCCACACCATCCCCGCCAAGCAAATCGTGCGCGACGGCGACAAGATCATCTTCAAGGATATCCCCGTCTATGACGCGCCAGTGCTCATTACTGAGAAAAGCCTCGTGATGAAGTAGCAGAGTAGCAGTCCTGGTAGCGCATATCCCACCTTGTCCGGTGGATGGGATGTTCTGCGTGCCGGAACTGCACTCCCCCAGCAAATCCAGGGTTGTATCCGCGGATCTACTGCCGTATATTGTTGCACGCAGTCAACCGAGGATTTCATGAACGTCACGAGGGTTCTTCGCTCTGCACTGTCGCGTGAGACGTGCTTCTCTCCATTGTTTATTCCACGCTGCGGGTCCTTCCGCGCGTTTGCTCTTGCGATTCTGCTCACGCTCGCAACCAGCGCCGTCGTCGGAGCGCAGACGCTGACCATTCTTTCAGCAGTCTCCCGCAAGACCCATGGCAGCGCAGGCACATTCGACATGCCGCTGAGCCTCAATCAAACCACCAACGCCACGATTGAACCACGAAGCGGCGGCCCTACCACGATTCTGTTCACGTTCAGTGAAGACATCAGCACCGTGGACGGCACGCTCGGTTCCACCAATTTTGCCATCGCCAATGCCACCTACAGTGATGCCGTCATTGTTACCAACACGTTGACACTCAATCTGACCAACGCAATTGATGGTTCGCAGGTGCTGGTATTTCTCCACGGGATCACTGACTCGTTTACCAATGCTCTGACGGGCACCAACTACGTAGCTGTTCGCGCGCTCTGCGGCGATGTGAACCAAAATGGCCAAGTGACCATCGGGGACATGCAGGCGGTCAAATACAACGTGGGCCAACCCGTCTCTGCTGCCAATTTCCTGTATGACGTCAATCTCAATGGGGGCATCACCATCGGCGACATGCAGGCCGTCAAATACAACCTGTCCCATACGATCAACTACGTCCCGGTTGTCATGACCCTGGCGCTGGATCACTCCGGTTCCATGGCGGGCAATGGCGGCTCCGCGCGCTTGCCGGCGGCGGTGAGTTCCTTCATCAGTTTCTTCGACGACAACCGGGACCGGGTATCGCAAGTCAGCTTCGCGACAACGACAAACCTAGATGTCTCCATGCAGCAGCCTTTTAAGAGTGCCATCACCACCGCCGTCAACTCGCTCACCTTCAACGGTGGCACCTATGCCGACGGCGGACTCCGATTGGCTCAGACACAAAACCAGAGCGTTAGTATCCCTGCCGGCCAGAACGTCGTCAAAGCGGTGGTCTTCCTCACCGATGGTTTGCCCAACATCATCCAGGACACATGGCCAACCAACAAGACCTACAATGTCGGCGGATTCAATAGCGGTAACAGCTACGCGATTTTTCGTCCGAGTAACGGGGCCCAACTCCCCAACAGTTCGACCTCGTATACAGGGCCCTGTCCATCATACTGCCTGACTATGGCCACATTTGTCTCTGTTGACGGCTCCACTCAAACCGTCAACGGGGCCAACTTCCGGGCTGAAGCCTGGCTGCGCACGATAGCTGCAGCCAACAGCCTCCGCAGCAAGACAAACGTCATCTACTGCGTCGGCCTCGCCAGCGACTCCACTGGCACCAGCCAGCTCCAGATCCTCGCCAATGACCCGGCTCTGCTCCTCAACGCCGACCTCGCCAGCTACTTCAATCCTGACCAGCCTGCCGGGGAAGTGGTCATTGCCGCCACCGCCACCAACCTGAGTCAAGCTCTTCAGGTCATCGTCGCGAGAATTCTCTCCCAATGAGTGCAGTCAGGCTCACAGCGTCCAACCTTCGCGGTAGGCGCGCTTGACGTAGCTGTTGGCTTCCTTGTCGTTGGTCACTTCCATCTTCTCGCCGTCCCAGAGGAGGCGGCGGTTGGGATAACGCACGGCCAGATTGCCCATCAACACCATCTCGGAGAGCGGTCCGGAGAAGTCGAAGTTCGAGCACGCGGGCTTGCCGTCCTTGCAGGCGCGAATCCAATCCTTCTCGTGCCCCTGCTCGCCGCCGGGGACGCGCTCCAGCGTCTTCTCCGGCCGTTGAAATGCTTTCATCTTCGCGTCCGGGATAAGTCGCGGGCTCTTGCCGTAGCAGCCGGCCACCAGTTTGCCCTTGTCTCCGATGAACAGGACGCCGCCGTCGGAGTCACCCATCTGCCTCCCCTCCTCCAACTCGACGGGCCGTGGCGGCATCATGCCACCGTCCCACCAAGTAAGGTTCATCGCCGGCATGTCATCCCGCTTCGGGAATGCGTAACGCACAATCGTGGAACGCGGGAAATTCTCGTTCTTCGGCTCGACGACTTTCCAAAGGTCGCGCCAGTAGGTGGAGATGCAGCCCTCGACGCTGGTGGGATATTTCAGTTTCATCGACCAGAAGATGCAGTCGAGGATGTGGCAGCCGAGATCGCCGAGCGAACCGGTGCCGAAATCACACCATGCGCGCCAGTTGCCCGGATGGTAGGCGGGATGATACGGCCGGAACGGCGCGGGGCCGATCCACTTGTCCCAATCCATCCCCGGCGGCACCGCGGGCGTCTCCGTGGGCCGGCCTACCTCGATGCCTTGAGGCCAGACGGGGCGGTTGGTCCACGCGTGGACCTCTCGCACCTTGCCGATGGCGCCAGCCCAGAGCCATTCACAGACCAGCCGCGCGCCCTCGCCAGAGCGGCCCTGGTTGCCCATCTGAGTGATGACCTTGTGTTTCCGGGCAGCCTCCGTCATCGCGCGCACTTCATTGACCGAATGCGCGAGCGGTTTTTGGACATAGACGTGTTTGCCGGCCTTGATGCACGCCATGGCAACGACGGCGTGGGTGTGATCGGGCGTGGCAACGACGACCGCCTCGATATCCTTCTGCTTCTCCAACATCTCGTGGAAGTCCATGTAGACCTTCGCGCCGGGATGCGCCTTGAACGTCTTGCCCGCGTAATTGGGATCGATGTCACAAAGTGCAACGATGTTCTCCGTCTCAGAGCAACGCTTGATGTTGTGGCCGCCCATGCCGCCAACGCCAACGCCGGCGATGTTGAGTTTGCGGCTCGGGGGCGTCTGGCCATTGAGGCCGAGCACATAGCCCGGCACGACATGGAACGCCGCCGTGGCGACGGCTGTGCGGCGAAGGAAATTGCGGCGGGAGAGCGTGGAAGCAGATTCGTTCATGGTCGGTTTTCCTTTCTCGATGGCGGTCACAATAATCTCAGTGACGGTTGCGCGACATAACTTTTTCCAAGTCTTGACCATAAGGCCTCCATCGGATTCAGTATTGGCGCAACGCGACACTGTTTATGCCAAAGCCGACCTCCAGACCTGCCAGGCCGCGAGCAACGTCCTCACCGTTGCGTGATGCCTCGCTCAAACAACGGCTGGCACAGCGGGAGGCGTGGTTGCGGCAGATCGCGCCGACCAGCCTTTTCCACATCCTGTTCGACCATCTCCCCGGCCTTCATTTTTTTGCGAAGAACAAGCGCGGCGAGACGATGTTCTCGAGCAGCAGCGTCCGCAAACTCTATGGCCTGCGCAACGAGGCCGACGTCATCGGCCTGACCGACTTCGACCTGAACCCGCCTGTCATGGCAAAAGGCTATGTCGACGACGACGAACGCATCTACCGCACCGGCGAACCGGTGTTGCGTGGCGTCGAACTCTGGTGGGACGCGCGCGGCGTGCCGGATTGGTACCATGTGACCAAACTGCCGATCCGTTCGCGGCGCGGCGCCATCATCGGCATCATGGGCTTCCTGCAACGCTACGAGGGGGACCTCCGTCTCGCGATGCCATGGCGGGAAATCGACGCTGCAGTGCGATACCTTCGCGAACACTTCCGCAGCCCGGTCAACGTCGCCGATCTCGCAAAACACACCGGTCAGTCACCCCGCCAGCTTGAGCGAAAATTCCGTGCCATCCTTGGTGTCTCGCCGCAGGAGTTCCTCATCAAGACCCGCGTCCTCGCCGCATGCCACGCGCTGCGCCACAGCGACGCCTCGCTGGCCGACATCGCCACGGATTGCGGCTTCTACGACCAAAGCTCCTTCACCGAACATTTCCGCCGCTACGTGGGCCAGACGCCGCGCGAGTTTCGGCGATCCATGGTCGGAAGTTGAGGAGGACGCCGCCCGAAACACAGGCAGCCTGTAGGCGCCGACGTAAGGAGGTGGAGCCATTGGAAGATGACAGGGTCGAGCATGGTCAGGCCACAGTGGCACCTCATGCCGGGTGCAATCACAAGCCGAATCACTCCGCCCCCTCACGTCGGCGGCTACGAAGCTAGTAGTTGAAGAGATCGCCCAGCGAATAGCTCTTGCCGGTCGCGCCGTTGAGGGCACGAAGCACCTTGGACTGCGTGTTCAGCGTCAACCGCCGACCTTTGCAGGCTCGCGTGACCATCTTGTGCGTAATCTGTTCCGTCGAGGCCGTCACGAGGTCGTGCGCCTTCAGACCGCGCTCTTGCATGAGCCGCGCTATCGGCTGTTCGCCCAAGTTGCGTTCGATGTTGGAATTCACAGCAGCCATGGCTCAAGCATTCCATGGCACGCGCATCACACGCGAGAGGAAACGGTTGGCAGTGTCGTCGTTGACAAAACGCTCATTCGCCGGGTCCCAGTGGAGCTTGCGGCCAAGCCGCAGGCAGAGGTTTGCACAATGTGCCGCCGTGTGGCAGCGCTGTGCCAGTTCGGGATGCGACGCCGTCAGCCGCCGTGATTTGATGCAGTCGAGGAAGTTCCGCACGTGGTCGTTCATGTTGGTCCAATCCACGCGCGGCGCAGCCTTGGCGCGGAGAATGGAGACGGGTTCTGCCGTGATATCGCCGCCGTCGGAAATTCTCACCCAGCCTTCGTCACCATCAAACCGCACGCCCTTGTCGCCGGAATTCATCACGATGCGGACACCGTCAGCGTAACGAGCCTGGATGTTGACCACGAACGGCACGTTGGCGAAACCGCCCGGCTCCGGCCACGTCGCCTCGCCCTCAAACTCAACCGGCCCCGACAACTCGCTGTTGTGCGCCCACTGTGCGATATCGAGGTAGTGCGGCCCCATGTCCACCACCGGCCCGGCACTCGTATCCCAGTTGTTCCGCCACAATGCGACCCGCACCTTGGAATACGGTGCCCAAGGCGCCTGCCCCAACCAACGGTCGTAATCGAACACCTCCGGGTCAGGCGCTGGCTCCGGCATGGGGACGCCGTTGCCGCCCCACCCGCCGAACGACATCGTGATCGTGCGCAGCCGGCCAATCATGCCGCCTTTGACTCCTTCGGCGACAAAACGATAGGCGCTGTTGGAACGCCGCTGCGTGCCACATTGCCAGACGGTCCCGTAGCGGCTCATCGTCTCCACCAGCATTCGCCCCTCACCTATGGTCAGAGTGAACGGTTTTTCGCAATACACGTCCTTACCAGCCCGCGCAGCGAGCATGGAGAGCACCGCATGCCAGCGGTCACCCGTGCCGATCAGCACGGCATCAATGTCCTTGCGCGCGAAAATCTCCTCATGGAACCGGGTGGCAACGCAATCGGTGTTGCCGTAGTGCTCATCCACCATCTTCTTGCCGCGCGCCCGCCGGTCGGCAAAACAATCGCACACGGTGACGCACCGCACGTCTTCCTGTTTGAGGAAATGGCCGAGGTTGCTCGTGTTGCGGTTGCCGAGGCCGATCACACCCAACCCGAAGCGGCTGTTCGCAGCCACCGCGCCGTCCCTGCCCAACACCGATGCAGGTACGATCCAAGGTACTGCAAGCGCGGCTGCGGATTTCAGAAAACTGCGACGATTGCTTTTCATGAGTAGGCTCCAAATTCGTGGGCCGCGTCGAACATCGCGAGGATGTTCTCTGGCGGAACGTTGGCTTGGATGTTGTGGATTTGGTTGAACACATATCCACCGCCGGGACTGAACACTTGCAGCCGATCCTTCACATGCTGCCGTATCTCCTCGGGGGTGGCCTTGCCAAGCACGCTCTGCGTATCGCAACCACCGCCCCAGAAAACCAGACGGTCGCCAAACTCCCGCTTAAGCCGCGCCGGGTCCATGTTCGCGGCCGAAGTCTGCACCGGATTAAGGATGTCAATGCCGGCATCGATGAAGTGCGGAATGAGGTTGTAGATCGAACCGCATGAATGAAGAAAGACCTTCCAGCGCGTGTTGGCGTGAATCCAGTCGCAGAGTTTCTTGTAGTGCGGCTTGAGCATCTCCGCCCAGAGATCAGGCCGGATGAACTCGCCGCGCTGTGTGCCGCTGTCATCAGCCGCCACGCCCCACCCAAAACAACAGTCGCCCACCGCTTCATGCACAAGCTTCAGACACTTGATGCTCGCTTCCACGGAGCGGTTCATCATCTCATGGCAGGTCTCCTTCTCCGTCATGAGCATCATCATCCACTCGTCGGTCAGAGCTTGCGTGACATTGCTGCTGCGGTCGGTGATCAGGCTCAGGCCGAGGAAACACACGCCAAAACCCCAACCAAGGATTGCGTAGTCGGTGTTCCGGTAGAGCGAGCGGCCGTAATCGCGCATCAACGCCAGGTGCGCGTCCGCGATGTCGGAGACGGGACGGAACTTCTTCGGGTCAATCCGATCACCTTGATTGAACGACACGTCGTCGAAATAGTGACCACCCTTGGGCATCTGGAACGACGTGGGTGAGCCGTCGGCGTTGAGCAGCAGCCAGTTGCCGGCGGCGTCCTCGCCAATGCGCGTGCCGGGTGGAAAGAGGACATTCGTGCCGTCGAACAACTGCCGCGGAATCCACTCGTTCTCCGGCCGGCTCATCGGCAGGATGCAGGACAAGTCCAGCGGCACAACGTCCACGTGCAAACACCGCAGCACCTCGTCTTCGAGCGCGGCAATCATGAATCGCGCGTCAACCACCTTCGTCGGTGTCCGAATGCCGAGCTTCCGCTTGAGTTTGTCGTAAGCGACCGCGGCGATGGTGGACGCCTTCAAGCCGCCGAGATCCACCGGCACGCGGTCGGGCACCTGGTGGTTTACAGCCTTCAACACTCTCTCGCGCGATGTCATGGCAACCTCACAGTCGTCCTGTCTTCCGGAAGCATCCGCCGCTCTTTCCGAATGGTATCCGGCAC
>CAZGGF010000349.1:0-1607 GCA_964524715.1 uncultured Verrucomicrobiota bacterium
TATCGGCCGAGCTACGACGTGATCATCCGCGACCGCCAGTGGTGTGTGCCTTACACCGGCATGTTCGCGCCAGACACAACCTACCACTGGCGTGTGCGCACCCGTGACAAGCGTGGCATCTGGAGCGAGTGGAGTCCGGCATGGACATTCCGATGGGAAGGTCCGCGCGTTCCGGTCAATGTACGTGTCGAGCCGCGCGACGGCGGCATTGTGTTGCGTTGGGAGCCGAACCCGCGTGGCGCCCGGCCGGTGGCTTACGACGTCTATGGCTCAGACGAGAAAGGCTTTTCCGTTCACAAGGACGCTTACGCCTCCTACGCGCGCGGCAACGTGCCCGCGAACTTCCTCGGCCGCGCCACCAGCACGGAGATGCTGGTCGTTTCGCCGCAAGCGTCTCGTGCGAACATGAACAAGTGCTACTACCGGGTCGTGGCAGTGGACGCGAACGGCACGGAGAGCATCTGTTCCGACTACGCCGAGATGCCGCATCCGCATTTTTGGAGCAAACCGGCCACGACCGCAAAAGTCGGCGTCCCGTTCTCGTATCATCCCGGCGTCATCCGCTCGCTCGGCGACGCGCAGCATCGCGACAAGCCGAAGGGCAACGGATTCTGGGAGGCGGAGGAACTCACTTTTGCGCTGCGCCATGCTCCCGCGTGGCTGAAGCTCGACCCGAAGACCGGTCTTCTCGCCGGCACTCCCGACGCGCCGGGCAAGTGGCGCATCGGACTCGAAGTCCGCACCCAATCCGGTGGAGTGGCCACGCAAGAGTTCGAACTCAAGGCGGAGTAGGGTGGCTATCATGGTTCGCGTTTCGTGATTGTTCCGCCAAGAGGTGTGGCGTAGCCTGCGGCATGCCCGGCATGAGAATGAACCGTTTGGTTGTTATTGCGCGACGTGGATGGCTGCTGGCTTGCAGTTGGCTGATTGCTTTTGCGGCGCTCATCATGGGGGCGAATGCTGCACAACCTGATGTGGAGATGAAACGCGCGGTCGAGGAGGACTGGGCACGGCAGGAGCAACGCTTGGGACGCGAGGCGGGATCTGCGGAAAGCGTTCGCGAGGCTGTCGCGCGGGCTGCGCGTTTGTTGGAGCATCGGCAGGGCAAACCGGCGGTTGCAGCGAAGCTGGCGGAACTACAGCGGGCGGCGGAGAGGATGGATTCACTCAACAGCGACGGACGGTTCTTGCTTTATCGGCGGGCACGGTGGTTTGCACGGGAGCTGGCGCTCGACGATCCGCGCGTCACAGGCCGGCCGTTGGTGTTCATGAAGCGCAACCGGTTCGTCTGCCAGATGCTCCACGAATACATGGGCTATTTCCACGACTACGGGAACATCGCGGGTGGCGGCGGCATCTATCTCCTCGAACGGCCCGGTTACTCGCTCAAGACGCGTGACCTCATTCGTGGCCGCCTCACGAACGGCAACTTCACCACGCTTGCGCTGTCTTGCGATGCGCGGACGGTGTTCTTTGCGTTTGCCGAACGGTCGGAGAAGAAACCGGAGTTCACGTCGCCAGAGCGCCGGTCATTCCACATTTTCTCGATGGCGCGCGACGGCTCGGCGTTGCGGCAACTGACACGCGGGGTCGAGGACGATTTCGAT
>CAZGGF010000350.1:0-2683 GCA_964524715.1 uncultured Verrucomicrobiota bacterium
CCCTTCTCAAAAACAATCTCCTGATTGCTGGCAAGCTGGAGCTTGTCCGTGATCCAGGGCGCGCCCGTGTTCTCGACGATGAGCTTCCGCGCGCCGGAGTTGATGGCGGCCTGCAACGCCGCTGTCGAGTCGGCGGGATCGAATCCCCACCACGAAGCGCGGGCGACCTTGCGTTTGCCCGAGCGAACTTCCTCAACGGCGGCAGGATTGGCGGCTGGCGGCGCATCAACAGCCCGCACAGCATCCAGGCACACCAGCGCCAGACCCAGTACAACGAGACGTTTCAAACTCATGCAATCTCCCAACCTTTCCGATAGGTGCCCCTGAAGATGACGTCAGCCTCGGGCACGCCGCGGGCTTTCATCTGCGCCGCGTCCCAATAGAGCTTGCGTCCGGTGCGCAACGAGGCCGTGCCCAACAGCGTCAACTCGGTGAGCCGCGCGCCATATTCGAAATTGGCGCTGGCCGCCGAGCCGCCCTTGATGGCATCGAGCCAATCGCGATGATGGCCCTTCGAACGCGGCAGCGATGCGGCAGGCTTTTTGTAGGCGGCGGTCTTCTTGATCGGCAGCAGCCGCGGTTGGCCGCCTGCGCCTTCGCAAAGCATGAGGCCCTTGTCGCCGACAAAGAGCGCGCCACGGCTCGGCAGAGGCTGGCCTTCCATTTCCTCCGGACAGGAGGGCTTCAACCCGCCGTCATACCACGTGACCTTCACGGGCGGTTTGTCGCCGCGCGCGCCGAAGTGGTAGTAGCAAATCTGACCGTGTGGCGCGATCTCCTCGTTCATGTTGCCGGCAGGACGCGATTCCACACTCAACGGCTCCCGCAGGTCGAGTGCCCAGCACGCGGTATCGAGGTCGTGGCAGCCGAAATCGCCGAGCGCTCCGTTGCCGAACGCCCAGAAGTCGCGCCACGAAACCGGCGCGTAGGCCGGATGATATGGACGCGGCTCACGCGGACCAAGCCAGAGATCCCAATTCAAACCGGCGGGCACTGGCAGCGTTCCTGTCGGGCAGCCCGTGAGCTGCTTGTTCCAACGATTCGCGCCAACCCATGCATGAACCTCGCGCACGGGACCGATGGCGCCGTCCCAAATCCACTCGCACGTCAGACGGATACCGACGCGGGAATGGCCGGGGTTGCCCATCTGGGTGGCGACGCCGGTCTCCTTCGCGACACGCGCCACCTGCCGCGCTTCCCAGATGTTGTGCGTGAGCGGCTTCTCGCAATAAACATGCTTGCCCGCGCGCATCGACGCGATCGAAACGTATGCGTGCAGGTGATCGCACGTGGCGCAGAGCACGGCATCCAGCGATTTCTCCTTCTCCAACATCACGCGGAAGTCCTCGTACTCAGCGCAACGGAAGTTCGGCGTCTTCTCGCCATAGTGCTTCTCGATCTCGGCGCGCACCGGCTTGCGGCCGCCGAGCCCACGGTAGTAGAACGGCTCCAGGTCCCAATGCTCAGCCGGGTCAGCCACGGCGATGAACTGCGCATCGTCTTCGTGAAACAACGCGCGGAGATTGGAACGCCCCTGTCCACCCGCGCCAATGAGAGCGATGTTGATCTTCTCGCTGGGTGGCACAAACTTCGGTCCGCCGAGCACATGGCGGGGGATGACGTTGAAAAGCGCGATGGTGGAGGCTGTCGTTCGGATAAAGTGGCGTCGTGTGGTTTTCATGATGGTTGACTCGCGGGATGTTTCGTAACGCAAACCTCCCGCCGATACAAGAACGCGTTTCAAACGGTCCTTGTCTGCAACACAACGAAGAGATGGCTTCCAACAATGAGCCGGTCGGTTCAACGCACCCGTCTTGTGAGTGGTGACGCCCGCGCTTGGCTGCTTGCCATTCTCCAAATAGTTCGGCTACCCTGCGCTAACCCACTGAAAAAAGGAGCAACAATGTCAGACCTATCTCTCTTCGATCTCACCGGCAGGAAAGCCCTCGTTACCGGCGGCGCCGTCGGCATCGGGCGCGCCTGTGCCATCGCGCTCGCCAAGGCGGGCGCGGACGTGGCGATTGTAGACATCGATCCCAAGATCGGCGAAGCCACTGCCAGGGAACTCTGCGGCATGGGACGGGACAGCTTTTATGTGAAGTGCAACGTCACCGACCGTGCACAGGTGCAGGCAATGGTCGCAGCGGTCGTTGCGCGATTCGGACGGCTCGATATCGCTGTCAATAACGCCGGCATTGCCATCCTCGGCGCGGACGAGGAGATTCCGCAAAACGAGTGGGACAAGGTCATCGCCGTCAACCTCACCGGCACATTCCTCTGCGCGCAGGCCGAGGCGCAGCAGATGATTCGCCAGCAGCCGACAGAGGGCAAGATCATCAACATCGCCTCCATGTCGGCCACCATCGCCAATTGCAATGCGTCCTATGACGCCTCCAAAGCCGGCGTGGTCCACATGACAAAGACGCTTGCCGCCGAGTGGGGCCGCTTCAACATCAACGTCAACTGTCTCAGTCCCAGTTACGTCCTGACGCCGATGCACGCCTCGACGCCACTGGTTGCGCGCCAACGCATCCGAGAACTCACGCCTCTCGGCCATGTGGAGCGCCCCGAAGACCTCTATGGCGCCGTCATCTTCCTCGCCTCTGCCGCCTCGAATTACGTGACCGGCCACGACCTGATGGTAGATGGCGGCCATACTCTCAACGCGTGGCTCGCACCGCTT
>CAZGGF010000351.1:0-22072 GCA_964524715.1 uncultured Verrucomicrobiota bacterium
TCCGGCCAACGGCGACAACGGCAGCATCCATCGTCCCTCGCAACTCACGCATTGGCCGGTCCAGTTGCACCTCATCTCGCCCGCCGCACCACAGTATCGCGGCAAAGACGTCCTGCTCGCCGCAGACTGCGTGGCCTATGCTTTGGCGGATTTCCACAAGAACCATCTCGCCGGGAGATCGCTCGCCATCGCCTGCCCGAAGCTCGACGGCGGCCAGGAAACTTACGTCGCCAAACTCCGCGCGCTCATTGACGACGCGAAGATCAACACGCTGACCGTGATGATCATGCAGGTGCCGTGCTGTATGGGCTTGTTGAATCTCGCCCGAACCGCCGCCGCCCAAGCATCGCGCAAAGTCCCGATCAAGTGCGTCATCGTCAGTCTTCAGGGAGAAATCCTGCAAGAGGAGTGGGTGTAGCCCGGGCGATCTGTGCGGGGATCTTCACACCCCGGACCCGCACAGGCTCACTTCTCCTGCATAGAGGTGACGCCACTCCAATCCGGAGGTGGCGGCGTTTTACCGTATGTCACGCACCTCGCGACCAATATCTGCGCGGGCTGGTCGTCCGGCCGGATCTGAAGGACTGCCCGGAAACACTCTTCTGCCTTTGACCATTCCCGGCGCAGATACGACTTCATTCCTTCCTCGCATAGCGAAACGAATGCGAGAACATCCTGCCCTGCCTGATCCCTCTCAACGATCAACTCGTAGATCTTTACCCCTGTGCTCTTGCCCTTGACAGCAACCACGTCCACCGGCCGCGCCACAAATTCATCCCGGACCCTGTCGTGGGTGGTTTCAGTGATGAGTATCCTGGTGCCGTAGTATTTGTTCAGGCCCTCCAATCGGCTGGCCAGATTCACGGCGTCGCCAAGGGCGGTATAGCTCAGCCTGTCCTTGTATCCCATGTTGCCGACAATCGCGTCGCCGGTGTTGATGCCGATGCGCGTCACGAGCGCCGGGAATCCCGCTGCGACAAAATCGGCGGCGATCTCGTCCACGCGTCGCTGGCATTGAATCGCGGCTCGACACGCCAGCGCAGCATGCTTTTCAACGGGAACAGGCGCGCCCCAAAACGCCATGATGGCATCACCGATGTATTTATCCACGGTCGCTTGATTGCCCAGCAGGGTGCTGGTCATGGCCTCAAAATAGACACCCATGTTCTGAGCAAGCACTTCGGGCGACAATCCCTCGGCAATGGAAGTGAACCCCTTGATGTCCGAAAAGAACACGCTCAGCTCTCGCTTCTGGGCGCCGAGCACAGCCTCCTTTCGCAGCTTGATCAGTTCCGCAACAAGCTCGGCGGGGACGTACTTCTTGAAGGAACGCAGACCGCTTTTCATGTTCTCAACGGCGTTCTTCATCCGGATGACCTCCACGATCCTGGAACGAATGACCGGACTGCCTCCCAAATCGAACGCTTGAATTCGGGACATGTCTGCCTCCAGCAACAACAGCGGCTTGCTGATCCGTCTGGCGAGGATGACGCCCAGCGACACAGCCAGCGCGCAAACGGCAAGACAAATAAGGAGAATCATCAGGAGGTAATGCCGCTCGTAATCGAATATCTTCTGAGCCGCAATGTCCATGCCCAGCAGGGCTTCGAACTCCCCGTTCTTCTTGAAAATGGGGGCATAGCCGGAAAGGAAGACTCCCCACCTGTCCTTGACGAACTGTTCTTCGACCCGCAAACCATACGGCGGCTGGAACGCCTCGCGCATCAAGCGCGATGCCTCTCCGTATTCGTCACCGATATGGCTTGCCTCCTTCGGATCTTCCTCGGCATCCACAACGAACATAATCCTGCCCTGTTTGTCTTTGCGCGCGGTATAGGCGAACCGGATATCCTTGGCCGTATCGCGGATGTTTCGCAGGTATTTCCGCATCTCCTGATAGGCCGCAGTGTTTTCATCCGCCGCGCTTCGCAAAGTGGAATGAAGGTCGCCATCGATTCTCAGCGCAGCGATCCCCACGGCATCCGACAGCCGCTCTTTCACGCTTTTCCGCACGAAAGCACGAACACTGTAGAACGTAATCACCCCAAGCATCACCGACGTCAGGATGGCAATGCCAGTAAGCGCCGTTCCCAGACTGAAAGGCAGAGTGAACCAACCGGTTTGTTTGTTATCGCGGTCCACAGGAAGACTCCATCGAACTCGTGGCATCGTAGCCGCGACCTCAGCGAAGACAAGTACAGAATCCCCCCGCCGTAAACCGCCCGACATGTGACGGCGGATCAGGCGCCGTTCATCCTTGAGTTTTAAACACCAGAGGGACGACACGATCAGTTCAGGCATGATTCATGCGAGTTGCGCTTTCATCCGTTTGGCTTTATTGAAGAGGCCTATGGAGTCGCCGGATACAAAAAAGATGCCAGGGCAGCGCAAGGCAGGGGGTGGCATTTTGTTGGTGGTTATCGACAACGCGCTAGATCGCGAGCGGTTCGGCAGCCGATTGCACACGCAAGGGTACGAAGTGAAGGAAGCCGCGAGCGGCAGTGAAGCAATGGATGTCCTGCGGCGTGAACCAGTGGACCTCGTCCTGCTCGATAACGCGATGCCAAACATGAGTGGGCCGGATGTGCTGCGTGCAATCAAGGCCGACGAGCAGCTGCGGGACATTCCGGTTATCATGATCGCAGGCGTCGAAGAAGTGGATGGCGTGGCGGCGTCCATCGGACAGGGCGCGGCAGATTACGTGGTCAGTCCGTTCGATCCGGTTTTGCTGCGGGCGAGCATCGAAGCGTGTCTCGAGAACAAACGACTGCGCGAGTTGGAGGTGGCTTTCTTACAGCAAATCCAACGGGAAAAGGCCCACTCGGATCAACTTGTGAACGTCGTGATCCCGCTGGGCGTCTCGTTGCTGGAGGAACGGGACCTGAACCGGCTTCTGGAACGTGTGTTGATGGAGGCGAGAAAACTCGCGGGCGCCGACGGTGGCACGCTTTACTTGCGGACGCCGGACAACCAACTGCGCTTCATGATGGTGCGCAACGCCTCTCTCAATATCGTCATGGGCGGCACAAGCGGTGTCGAGGTGCCATTTCCCCCGCTACGGCTCTACGACGCAAAGACGGGCGCGCCCAATCACAGTCATGTGGCCTGCCACGCCGCGTTGACGGGAGAGACGGTCAACATTCCCGATGCGTATTTTGCCGATCAGTTTGATTTTCATGGAACGAAGTCGTTCGACCAACAAACCGGCTATCGTTCCCAGTCGTTCCTGACCGTGCCGCTGAAGAACCAACGTCACGAGGTGATCGGCGTGTTGCAGCTCATCAACGCAATGGAGCCTGAGAACAAACGCGTCATTGCGTTCGATCGCACCTTGCAGCAATCCGTGGAATCACTGTCGCTAATCGCAGCGGCTGCGTTGGAAAATCTGATCAGACAGCCCTGATGACCACCGGGCGCGGGATTCACGCGACACTTCCGCAAGACCACAATCGAGTGCGCGCGTCACGCCTGTTTCGAGGGAGACCCGTTGCCGCCAAACGTGAACTTCACGATGGAAAAATCATCATCAAGAACATCGGAGGCATGCATGGTTCGCACGTGGTTCAGGACGGCCTCGATCTCCGATCCGCCATTCGAGGGCGGGTTCGTCAACATTTCGATGAGATCGGCGATGTCCCACATCGTCCCGTCAGAACGCGTGATCTCATAGACACCATCGCTGAAGAGATAGAGGATCGCGAACGGTCCGACCGGTTGCGTAACCTGCTGGTAATACACGTCCGGCCACATACCGATGACCGTGCCGGGCGCCTTCAACTCCACCGTTGCCGCCGATTCGCGATTATCGCCCGTCAGCAAAACCGCTGGCGGATGGCCGCCACATGCGTAGACGATCTCGCGCCGGGTTTTATCGAACACGCCATACCAGATCGTGAAATACATCTCGTTCTGGCGATCCATTTGAAAGACCTCATTCAACTTGGACAGGACCGCCGCCGGCTTTTTGAAGTCCGTGGACGCCAGCGTCTGCGATCGGAGCACGTTCATCACCGAGATCGAGAGCAGCGCTGCGCCCACACCGTGGCCGCAAACATCGAGCAGGTACATTGCGAGATGATTCTCGCCGAGCCAGTGATAGCCAAATGAGTCGCCGCCAAGCGATGTGGAAGGGATGAAGCGCCATTCGGTCTGGATGTCGCCCATCAGCGGCAGCGGCAACAGTGCGCACACGTAGGCGGCGGCCTCGGCCAGCTCCGCCGCAAGGAGCTCCTGGCTTTCCTTCAGGGCGCAATGCGCAGCGCGTTCCTTCTCGCGCAACTGTTTCTTTTCCAAACACGAGCGGATGCGGGCGCAAAGCAACACAGGGTTGAACGGTTTGGGCAGGTAGTCGTCGGCGCCAAGCGAAATGCACCGCGCCACACTGTCCAGATCATCCAGCGTCGCAATCATGATGACGGGCAATTCACGCCATTGTTCGCTGGACTTCAGCCGCTCCAGCAACTGGGTGCCATTCACTTCCGGCATAACGATGTCCAGCAACAACAGGTCGAATTGTTCGCGTTCCAACTGCTCCATCGCTTCGCGACCGTTTTCCACAGTCACGACAACGAAGCCCTCTCTCTCCAATCGTCGCGCAAGCACATCCCGGCCCAAAGCGTCATCATCCGCCACCAACAGCCGCGGCGCGGCACTGACCGGCATGGTATTTGGAAGGGAATTCAAAGGAGAGAGTCTGGGCGTTCCAATTTGGGGCCTGCAAAAAGCGGGGTGACATCTGCCGAAAACACTCCTCCGGCATTGTGCCCCGATTGCGCTCTGAATCGTATCAGCGTGTCGTTTCGCATGGCTTGATCCAACTCTGCCGACATCGTAGCCCTGCCCTTCGCGAACACAAGCACTGAATCCCCCGCTGCTGATCGCGCATCGCTGACAGGCAATGGAATCAACGGTGTTGTGACGACATTTCACCTTTTTGGCCAAGAATCCCCGGCTGCGCGAAAGGACCGTTCATCGACTGAGGAAGAACACGAACCGTGCCGGTCTTGTTGCAGAAATAAAGTCGCGACGGCGACGATTTATCGTTTCCGTCGCCGTCGGCCCAAAGCCCATAGAAATCAGGGTGGGCGTTCACGGGCCGTCTCACGTGGCAATGATTGTACGGGCTGCCTGTGGTGAGCTGCTTGAGCCTCTTCCAAGTGCATCCCTCGTCGTGGCTGGTCCACATGGCGATTTCGCCACCAGTCCTCCACTGTTGGGGACCGGGCTCCGTCGGACCGATAATCCGCCAAGTCCCATCGTCTTCGATGTAGAGCGACCCGCAGTCGAAGTTGTGCGACGACGTGGTGACTGCGTGAAATGCCCAGCGGTTGCCCACCCAATGCGCGACCGTCCATGTCCGCGGCCCGCCGGGTCCCTCGTTGGTCTGTCCTGCGGGCGAGGTCAGGAACAAGATCGCGGGCCGTCCCTGCCGGTCAAACGTCAGGTGCTGTAAATACACTTGTAAATGCTCGCCCCAAAAATCGCGCACCAGTGCCCGACACTTGACCTCCCGAACCGGCGGCGTGAAATCCTTTCCGTCGGCCGTTTGCCAGGTCTTGCCCATGTCGTCGCTTTGCAGGTAGAAGAAATTCGAACGATCCCTCGTTCGCCCGATCCAGTTGTTTATGACCGTGGCCACACGCGAGCCACAAGCCCCGGTGAACTGATAGATGCCGTGTCCATAGGTGTTGTCCTCGCCGCCCACCGTCCAAGCGCTCAATTGGCCAGGGGTCTTCCACGTGTCACTCTCAGCCAGACTTCTGCCATCGGGACTGGTGATCCAAAAGGACTCTCGCGCATGATCATATCGGGTGAGAAAGACGAAGAAGCCCTTGTTCGGAATCCACCACGGGTTCGGGTAGGTCATCGGCGTTGCGATGACCTGCTCGAAACTCTCGACACTGTAGGGTTTCCTGGCGCGATAGACATAGCCCAGGTCGCCGTGGCCGCTCACGAAAACCCACACGTAGCCGTTGCCGTCAACGGAGAGGGTTGGGTTCCTGTGAGCATCGGAGATCTGGCCCGGTTTGAGATTCCACTCTCCCCAATCATGGACGATCGTGGGCCTTGGCACCACGTCGCGCTCGTGGTCGTAATAAGACACCATGGCCTGCAACTGCCGCTTGCCGGCGACGGTGCCGCCGTAAACGAAGAAGGTCTTTTTAACCTCAGGCCGATACACGGCCGAGGGTGAATGTTGGGAAGGGAACAACGCAAACCCGCCTCCATATTCCTTGCCGCCATACCAAATCCCGCGATAGCCGTCCGCGGTGGGGGAAGCCGCAGGGGAAGATTTCTCACGTTCCGCCGTGGACAACACAAGGATGAGCGACATGACCACTAATGCGAAGAGGTTCTTTCTCATCAGACCATTCCTTTTCTCATCCAGAATGCGGGTTACGGGCTGGGGATGACGGTTACGGATTTGAGCGCGAGGGAGTGCTTGCCTTCACGGGTGACAATGGCGAGGCCCAGATCATAGACGCCAGCGGCTTTGTAGCGAGTTGTGCGAGGATTGACCGTCAGCTTGATCTCGCACGTCTGGCCGGGAGAAAAGGTTGCGATGCGCGCATCAGCATCGCGAATGGCCTTCATGTCGAAACCGAGATTATCAACAAAACCGACGGGCCACAGGCGTACATCGTGGAAGGTTTTCGAGGAGGTGTTGACGGCCCGTAAAGTGACAGTCTGGGTGGAGCCATAGGACATTTGGAGGTTGCAGATGACTTCAGCCTTGATACGGTCGCCACCGTTTCCCTCGCGATCCTTTGGAAGGAAGACACCGTTGTTAGCGCCCCATTCGTCGAACTGTTGGATGGGACGGACGCGATCACCCCATCCGGCTGGTTTGTCGCGATTGACTTGGTTTCCATCGGCATCAATGAGGGTGAGGATCTTTGCGAAGTCACGATAGGCCAGAGTGCTGAAGGCGTTCCATAGCACTTCCTGGCGAGCGATGTTTTTCAGGTCGGGCCTGAATCTCATGAATTCGCTCATGTAGAGGTGCACCTTGCGGCCGGACGACTGGACCATGGCACGGACGTAGGACGGCTCGCCGGAGTAAAGGTGGAAGGCGACGCCGTCAGCATACTGTAAAACGCCCTCGGCGATGAGAGGAGGGAGCATCTTTCCGGCGTCGGCGACAAGGATCTTGGCGTCAGGATCGATGGCTTTGGCGACCTCATGAAAATGTTTTATCCAGAGGACATAGGCTTTGTAGCCTCCGATCAGCGCATCCTGATCCGGCATGTCAATCTCGTTCATGATTTCATAAATGAGCCCCTTTCCCTTGAGTTTCTTGGCGAGTTGCGCGGCGAAATCGCGCCACGTCTGCCACGAATCCGGGGGGTAAAGCCAATGGCGGTTGTGAACGTACTGGGGACCAAAATAAGGATCCCCCACGCCATTGCGATTGCCCGGATTGGCGAAGCGTTGAGGATCATCGCGGCTGGCCTTGTCGTGATTGTTCTGATGCAGAGGATGGGACCAGTCGGGCGAGCCGCGGAGACAGAGCTGGGTCTGAAGACCATAATAGGCCAGGTTCTCGACGCCATCGCGGATTGCGTTCAGCGATTCTTCATAATCGCCCGTGCCGCCATTGGCGTCGGAGTTCCAGATGATTGCCTGATGTTGGGTGGCCGGGTAGTGGGCGTTGCGGTCGTTCCAATACGTGAAAAGACGGACCATGTTAAAGCCGGCGACGCGGAAGAGTTTGTGGGCGCTGTCCATGATCAGCTTGGAGACGTATCCGCTTGGAGCGGTCGGTGCATATTCGGGCTGAAACATATTGGCCGCTACACCGACGTAGTGAATGCCGTCAGCCGTCTCAAAAGCATTCCATTCTTCGGTGGTAAAACCTGGCCCGCCGGCTGTGGCGGTGGTGATTTCGACGCCGCTGAGCCACACATCGCCTTGAGCATGATCGAAGGAGAGAATCAATTCGGCGTTGTTGTTCCCGCTTGCCGTGCGTTTGTGGGGATGCGTGCTGACGATGGCACAGAGGGGCTTGTGTGTGCAGGTGAATCCATTGACGATGGTGTCCGCGCCGCCAAAGTGTTCGAAGCCGATTTCGTAGGGGTCATCGGGATCGAGGATGCGCAGACGCATGCGACAGGCGCCGCGTGTGAGGTTGTTTTTCAAATAGTACTTCACACGCCAGAAGGCGAGGTCTTTGCCCTTGATCGCCCGGGTGGTTCTTGCGGTGGGGCGAATCGCGAAAGCGGGACTCTTCACCAATCCGCTCGCGCCGGTTGCGGTGATCTTCAATGAACTCTTGTCGAGAGGTTTGACGTGGCGGTCGTTGGCAAGGGTGATTCCCTTGCTCATTGCTTGATAGCCGCCATCGTTGACGGAGAAATCGGGAACGTGAATATCTTCCGCAGACGCAGAGATGTCGAAGATGGCAATGAGACTGATGAGCGCGCATCTCGAAAGGATGAGGGGTTTGATTTCGGACCACCCGTGTTGGGGGCTTCGTCTCAGCGTGTTGTTTCGCATGGCTTGATCGAACTCCGTCAGCATCGTAGTCGTGGCCCTTGCGAACACAAGTGTGGAATCCCCCACTGCGGATCGTTCGTCGCAAGCAGGGCCAGCTGATCAGAGCTGTGTTCGCGCCGGGGGGATTTTTTTGCGCTTGCGTCAGGCGGTCGGGCTGCGAAGATATCGTCAAACAAAAATGAGCCGCCTCGTTTACATTCTCAACGGTCCCAACCTGAACCTGCTTGGCAAACGGCAACCCGATATTTACGGCCGCGAGACCCTGGCCGATGTCGAGCGCGATTGCCGCGCCCTTGCCGCCGAGCTGAAGCTCGATATCCGTTTCCACCAGAGCAACCGCGAATACGAGATCATCGACTGGATTCACGAAGCGCGCGAAACCGCTTGTGGTATCGTCATCAATCCGGCTGCGTTCACCCACACATCGGTGGCGGTGCTGGATGCGCTCAACACCTTCGATGGACCCGTGATCGAGGTGCATATTTCCAACGTCCATAAGCGCGAGGAATTCCGTCACCGTTCCTTCGTCTCGCTGCGAGCAGATGGCGTGATCGCCGGGTTAGGCACGCAAGGCTATCAGCTTGCGCTGCGGCGTGTGGCGCAACTCATCGCCTCAAAGGGCAAGTAGAATGGTGGACGGAGCGAACCCGGTCCGGCTCGCTGTGCTCGGCGCCGGGCTTATCGGCAGCCGGCATATCGAGCACATCCTGAACGAACCGTGCTCCAAACTGGCGGCGATTGTCGATCCGTTGCCCGTCGGCAAGGCGCTCGCAGAGAAGAAGGGGGTGCGTTGGTATCCAGATTTTGCAGCAATCCCCGCCGCTGATCGTCCTGAGGGCGCGATCATCGCGACGCCAAACAAAATGCACGTCGCCAACGGACTGGAATGCATTGCCGCTGGTGTGCCAATCCTGGTGGAAAAGCCGTTGGCCGATAATGTCGCGGACGCGACAAAGCTCGTCGAGGCCGCCGAGAAAGCCGGCGTCCCCCTGATGGTTGGCCATCACCGGCGCCATAATCCGCTGATTCAGGAGGCAAAGAACGCGATCGATGAAGGACGGTTGGGACAGGTCATTTCGGTGCAGGGAACGTGCTGGTTCTACAAGCCGGACGATTACTTCAGCATTGCCTGGCGGCGGGAAAAGGGCGCCGGTCCGGTTTTCCTGAATCTGATCCACGACGTGGACCTGCTGCGTTATTTGTGCGGTGAGGTGGTTGCGGTCCAGGCGATAGAGTCGAACGCGCGGCGCGGCTACGCAGTCGAGGAAACTGCGGTCATCCTGTTGCGCTTTGCCAGTGGTGCGCTGGGCACGGTCAATGTCTCCGATACGATCGTCGCGCCCTGGAGTTGGGAGTGCACGACCGGGGAAAATCCCGTTTATCCGCATACCGCCGAAAGCTGCTACGTCATCGGCGGCACACGCGGGTCGCTGACTGTTCCGTATTTGGATCTGTGGCACAACCCGGCGAAGCCAGGCTGGTGGGAGCCACTGGAGCGCGAGCGCTTGTCGTTCACCGGCAAGGACCCACTGGGGCTGCAAATTCAAAACCTGTGTGATGTCATCCGGGGCCAGGCGCAGCCGGTCGTCTCTGGGCGCGAGGGGTTGAACTCGCTGAAGGTCATCGCCGCAGTGAAAGAGGCCGCTGCGACGGGTGGCAAGGTCAACGTCTCATTGTGACCTGCTCGCTCAATTTCACCCCGACTGCCAACAGGGCATCGAGTCTGTATCAAGGTTTGGGCGCAACGACGACGCTATACATGCAGAAGGTCCCGCCCTTCATGCGCTTGAACTCCGGGTCTTCGGCCATCTGTTTCGACAGGTTGCCATTGAGCGTAATCGTGCCGGCGGGGAAATCCTTCGCGAACAACGTGAAGTAACCTTTCAGGGTTGTTGCGTTGGTGTCTTGTCGCGTCACTTTCCAACGCGTATCCGTAAATTCCCGAAGCCAGCCTGGCAGGAAGCGGAGCTTGTCGCCATAGACCACATACACCGTCACCGGCACGTTGACGCGGAAGGTCAGGCACGGCTGATCTTCGGAGATGAGCTTGTCGTTGCCGGCGGTCTTGATGACCGTTTTGCCTTTGAGGCACTCCGGAATGAAATTGAACGTATAGTCGCGATCAATGTATTGCAAACCGCTGGGAACGAAACGTCCGGCCTCCGCCACATACGGTTTTCCTGATGCAGCGCGCAGTTCGGTGATCGCCAGTTCTTCCGCTGTGCCGGCGGGCGCCAGCCCGGCCAACAACAACAGCACCCCGATGATCCGGAACCCGCTGTAGGATAATAATGTGTGAAACATGGATTCTCCGTTAGGTGTGAATGTTTACAGCGATTTGCAGGCAGTAATGTTACCTACGCGCTCCACGGCTCGCGCATTGCCCGCGAGCAAGGCTCTGGCTTGACTCAATACCCACGGCAAACTCTGCCCAAGCCGCGCAAAAACCCAATCAAAGTGCATCGTCCATCGTCGAGGTTCAAGTGTCATGTTGGAGCCTGACTATCTGTTCTTGACGAACGGCTCTGCCTTAGAACCCGGCAGATTTCGCATACTCTCTCCACTTTTGAATAATCTGCTGTTCCGGGATGCCGCCAATCATCGAGGCGCCGTATGAGTCAAGATTCGTCAAGCGCCGCAGTGCCATCTCCACATACGCCTTGTAATATGGGCCCATTGTTGGTTCTGCGGCCAGAGTCGTATAAAGGGCGATCAGCGCAGGCACATCGCGTTTGTCCACGTAGAGTTCGAGCGTTGGAAGCGTTTCACTAAGCGGCAGTCCCGGTTCCAAAGCCTTCTGGATCTCCTCCAGACTTTGATGCATGCCTAATGATGGCGGTGTGATCTTGGCTCCTGCGATGGCTTCAATGATCAACTCACCGCATCGGCGTTGCTTGTTCGATTGCCACCATGCGTCCCATTCTATTAAAGCCTCTGGTTTGAAGGTTCCGCCATAGAAACCGAAGTATCTGCCCGTAATCTCCCAAAGGTGGCGAAAAGCCATATCACTAGATGTTGCATTCTTATCTCGTAGCAGGATCAGATCGCGTTCCACCGCTTGCTTGAACCATTCGTCGCGAGAGCGATTCTTGTTATCCTGCCACCATTCGCTCCAGATTTCCGACTGCATCTTGCCGGCAGGTGCGTTCTTTATCAGGGCCTCGGTTCTTTGAAACGTCGTCACTCTGAGCCAATAATTGGCTTGCCCCGAAACAGCGGACGATCCCGAACGGTGGGCGCTTACTGAACCCGTGAGAGGAATCACATGGGCAATGAGGCATGTAGGATGGAGGCGAAAGATCGCGGTGAAGAGAGTTCTTTTGTCTTCGTCCGATCCGGATGACAGGATGCGAGCCGCCGGTTCCTCGGCCACGGCTTCCTCGTGAATCTGGAACAAAGCAGCGATGGCTTGGACGCGCACCTTGACATCCTTGTCCTGAAGCAAGCGAATCAAAATCGGTTTTGCTTTCGGAGAGGAAATCTCCTGCAACCCATTAACGGCAGATGCGCGCCATGTTGCGTTGGTGTCGTCAATCAGTGCCGTCAACGGCTCAATGGCATTTTCGCCCCCTGCATACAGCGCCCCCAAAGCCATGTTCAGTTTTCGGCCTGAGCCGCGCCGGACAGTGTCGACCAATTCCGGGAAGGCGTCTTTACCTAAACGAATAAGGCCGACAAAGTCCTTGTTTTGCAGGCATTTCTGTGTGGGATTCTTCGGCACAAACTTCACCGCCTCTTTTCCTTTGATCATTTGCCCCGTTGTAATGTCGAAAACAAATGTCTCGCCCGCGATCCGCGTCTCTCGAGGCCGGTTGTTTACGTATTCAGTTTTTGAATCGGCTAGGATCGTGACGCTCAGATGTTTTTTTACGTCGTCGAAAGAGACGTTTTTCCGCCACTCGAAATGGGAAACGCTGTGGGGCAGACTCAAAGGGTCTGACACGAGCTGGTTGATCTTGTATTCACGCTGGAGTTTCCCGTCGGCGTAAAAAGCGACAGCCAGATCGTCGCTCTTGCGAGCCCAAGGTCCCATCCTGACCAAGTGACGACCATCAGAACTCACATAGACCTTGAATGAATGCCAATCTATAGTCCAAAGCGGTTGAGCTGGATTGCTTTTCAGATACAAACCAGCTTTGGGATATCGAGAACGGATTTCCCTGTCGGGCCATTCAAAAGGCGGACAAGAAAGTACAACCATGACGTACTTTCCGTCAGCTACCTCTTCAACGTAGTCTCCAGGCGCCGCTTCGCTGTCAGCGTGGACATTAACCACCGTCCCGAAGAACAAAGTCGCAAGCCCAAAAACAACGCGTCGAAGGACAGCAGTCAGTAAATGGTTTGCAGTCATGGAGGTCACCTACGCGCTCCACGGCTCGCGCATTGCCCGCGAGCGGAAGCGATTGGCTTCTGGGTCGTTGATGAACTCCGCCTTGACCGGATCGAATTTCAGGCTTCGCTTGAGCCACATGCAAATGTTGGCGGCATGCACAGTGGTCATGGAACGATACATGACCTCCGGATTGGCCACCGTGAGCCGGCGCGACTTGATGCAGTCGAGGAAGTTCCGCGCGTGGTTCATCGGACACTGTGTGCGAGCCACGTAGTCGGCGATCACCTTCCTGAAGCCGCCCAACAGGGCGGGCGAGGAAGCGCGCGAGGAATCGTGGCTGTCCCCGGAGTTGGCGATCCAACCCTCGCTGCCGTCGAACCGCTGGCCGGAATAGCCCGGCCAACACTCGTTGCTGCGCGCCAGGATCATCTTCACACCGTTGGCAAAGTGGGTGACCAGACCGTCGCCATACGGGTTGTCCACATATTCGTATTCGATTGCGGAAGTGTGTTGCGCGCCGATGCCTGCCTGGACCTGGACCAACGTGTGCGCGCCCCATTCGCCGATGCAACTGGCGTGGAAATCGTAGTGGCCCCGCCACCCACCGCGAATGTAAGCGAAGTTGTAAGGCCGCCACGGACACGGGCCGAGCCATGCATCCCAATCCACTTCATCCTTCGGCGGCTCCGGTTCCGCAGGCAACCAGTCGTGGCGCATCAGCGCATCGTCCCAAGGGGCGATCTGCGCATAGGCCGTATGCAATTTCCCAAGGCGGCCGGAACGGGCCATCTCAATGCCGAACACGCGATTGGCCATGCTCAGGCCCTGGGTGCCGCTCTGATACACACGCCCGTATCGCTGCGCCGTTTCCACCACCTTCTGGCCCTCGGCGATGGTCATGCATGAAGGTTTTTCGCAATAGACATCCTTGCCCGCCCGCATTGCCATCACGGACGCCAAGCCATGCCAGCGGTCGCCGGTGGCGATCAACACCGCGTCAATGTCCGTGCGCAAGGCGAGGAACTCGCGAATGCCGGGATACATCGCGCAGTCCTTGTTGCCATACCGGTTGTCCACCAGGTTCTTGATCGCCTCGCGCCGGATTTTTCTGGCGTCGCAGATGGCGACGAACTGCACATCCGGCTCAACGAGCATCGAGTTCAGATCGGTCGTACCCCGCCCACCCAGCCCGATGCCGCCCAGGAGAATGCGTTCGCTAGGCGCCACGGCTCCGTCCCTGCCCAGAGCGCGCGCAGGGATGAGAAACGGCATGGCAAGCACGCCAGCTGCGGCAGTTCTAAACACCTCCCGGCGCGTCAGCCGCGCCCGGTTTGAACGATGGGACTGGGTTGTTGTTGCGCGCGCCGGGTTGGTCATGTCGAGTGCTCCTGTGGAGGGGGTTTACGGCTTCATGAAATCATTGGCTTGTGGAGCGGCTTGCTCGATGTTTGGTGTGATGTTGGCGTCCACCTTCCCCAACACCCACGACAGCCCGCCCAACAGAATCTGTGCGAACATCTTGCTCGTCCACACGTCTTCGCGATGGCCCAAGGAGGTGTAGAACACGCGCCCCTTGCCATGCATCCGTGCCCACGTGGATGGGAAAGGCGGCCGATCGTAACACCGCCGGTCGGCCGGCTTGTCCTTGTTCATCCCCGCGCAGTCCTGGACGAGAATCACATGGAGGTTTTTGGCGAAATGCATCAGGGAGAACCATTCCTCCATCAGGGAAAACGATTCACCCAATCCTTGCGCGCCTGGAAATTGCGGCGAGGTCACCTTGATCCGCGCCACCTGCTGGCTGCCGTGTCCCAGACAATCAGCTCCACCGGCTTCGGGCAGCAGCCAGAGACCGGGATGGATTGCCACGAAGGGTTTGCCGCCGCGCACGGCCGCATCGAGGCGCTTCCAGCCACGATCGGAAAGGGGCGCGCTGTGGTCCTTGCTGTCCGGCTTCATCAAGTCGGCCGGTCTGCCGCATGAATACGAGACGATGGCTGCGTATTGATCCAGATCGCCGTCGAAGACCGTTCCGTCCTTGGTGCATTCGGCCTCGCAGTCAAGCTGCCGGATGATGTCGGCGAACGTCCGCTCGGCCAGCGATAGCGATTTGCCCTCGCGATGGACGACGGAATGCTCAAAGAGCACGCTGCGGCTGAAGAAGAGGATGCGGCGTCGGCGCGGGTCGGTTGCTGCGTTGGCGAGGGCGGCGGACCCGCCGAGTACCCATGCGGCCAGGGATTGTAGAGCTTGTCGGCGTTTCATTGGTGGTGACATAGAATGTGTGTGATTCCGATTCCTTCCGTCATTTTGCGTCGGCGACTTTGCCCGCCGTTTCTTTGAAGAATCCTTCAAGCAGCTTGACGGCGGCCTCGACGAGCTTTTCTCCTGATCCGGCGGCGCAGTGGGTGCTTTCGGGTTCGTAGTTGCCTTCGGCGTAACTGCGGCGGTCGGGTATGTAACCGATGCATTCATTCGCCAGTTCAACGACGAACGTTTGCTTGTAAGGAGAACGTTTCTTGATGGCCAGACCCAGTTCGACGAACACTTCGCCGGGCAGACCGACCCACGCCGCGTCGCGCCCCAACGTAATGACCTGCACTTCGACCTGGTGTGGTTTGCCCTCACGGCCAGCCACCTCCAGTGCACGGTGGGCTCGCACCAGTTTCATAAAGTTGGCGCCGCGATCGTCTTTGGTGGCCGCAATTATCTGTTTCGCCTCCGTCAGTTGTTGGGGAGTGATCTCAGGCAGGCCAAGCTCGACAATCTCGCTGCGTGCTCGCAGCGGTCCAACCATCAACGGTTTCAAATCCTTGTAAGCCTGAAACACCGCTGCACCGAGGATGGTGCCGATGCGGTTCTGCTCGGCAGGACTTGTTTGGGGCCATTTCCAGAAGAAGTCGCAATGGTTGATGTTGCCACATGTGCCATTAGCCACGAGCGTGAGGTGGTTCGATCCGTGATAGCCCGCAAGCACGCGGCTCAGTGCTCCCGGCCAATCCGCGCTGAGCTTGCTGCCGCCGGTGGTGTCGGGGTGCATGGCAAAGTTCACGTAGGTAGCGATGGACTGAGCGGGTCCCTGGGCTTGGGGTTCTTCAACGTAGAGAATACCGACAGCGGGATCGCTTGGCCCGGCGGGCATGACGATGTTCGGATTCAGTTTGCCGGGATTCCAGCCGACGCTGCCGTCGCGCATGAAGTAACGGCGGTTGAAGGCAAGGTTTTCGCAATGGCCATTGGCCACGCAAAGGCGGGCGGGCTGTCGGCGCTCATTGGCCAGCCGAACGCTTTCCGCGATACGGTGAGGCAGGCTTTCGGTGTAGTCGATGGCAATCTGTTTCTTGGCGAACTGGGGGCCGGTGTGGGCGTGCGTGGCGCTGATCATCACGTGGTTGCCCTTGATGCCAGTGGTCTTTTCGATCTCCTCGCGCGCCCGGTCGGTGATGCGCCGTGTGACGCTGATGATGTCCAGCGCCACCAACGCAACGCGCTCGCCGTCCTGTTCAAGGACGATGGCCTTGCTGAAGAGCGGGTCGAGCACGCCGTCGGCACCGCGCGCGTGGTAGTAACCTGCCATTGGTATCCCCAGCGGCGGGGTGATGTCCGTAGCCGCCACGCCCACGCGCGTGTCCGCGGCGACAGGCATGGATTGCATCGCGACCGTTGCGGCGACAATGACGAGTAACGTTTGGATTCGTTGAATTCTCATAGCCATCGAGTTCATATACGCGTTGGTTGCTATGAATTGTTCTGTCCGTCAGAAAAACGGATGGAAATCATAGTTCCAGCCTGGCAGAGGTGATGCACAGGATTCCGCTCATGCAAGATACTCCCGCGTCGCGTTCAAACAGCGATACTGACAGTCTCAGCGTGTCATCTTGCATGGCTTGACCGAACTCCGTGGGCATCGTAACAGCAGTGTCCGCAGACGCAAACACAGAATCCAACGTTGCCGGGTACCGACTATCGCGGTGGTTCGCCGATCGAGTCGAAGCGGATATGAACCAAACCGCCGGCGCCCCAGATCTTCGTGACGTGGTTGCAGGCCGCCAGAAGGTCCGCGTCGGAGACCCAGTAGGGGGAATACCACTCCCGATCCACATCGAGGATCAGGACACGATGGGTCGTGCTGTCGTAGGCCCCAATCGGCGAGACGTGGGCGTAAGGTCCCCCTTCAGCGCCGGTCAGATCATCCTGCACGAAATGGACCAGCAGGAAATCCGACGGATTCTCTTCGTTGGCCCGGAGGATATCCCGGAATTCCTTCAAGGAGCGCGTTTGAAATTTGTGGGCCGCGACTTGGGCGCGGACGTTCTGGCCGCGGGCCGTTTCCTCAACCGCGATCCTGAGTTCGTCCAGTGTGAGTCCGTGCCTTCCTTGGAGACCTTCCTTGGACACCAACTCCCGTAGCGGCACGTTTCGAATACTCTTCAGGAGCGTGTCCTGCGTGATGTTTCGCTCCGTCTCCGCGATCCGGGCTGGGCTTTTGATCGCGGCGTTGAAGACGATCGCGATGGAGGCGGCGGAGCAGGCGTAGTCGTTGCTCTGCGGCACATAGAAAGGCATGAGACGCCAGAAATCCCCGGCAACGGCCCCGCGGAAGTACTGGTGGTCATTGACGAGCGGGGTGGCCTTCGGCCCGTACTTCGGACGTGCCTCCGCCGCGATGGCAGCAGAGGAAGTCACAAGCAACAGGGAGAGCACAATCCAAGGGACGAACACTTTTCTCGTACAAGGATGCATAGAAGAATATTGAACGCCGCCCGCATCGTAGCAGCGTCTTCCGCAGGTGCAAGTACCGAGTCCCTGTCTTGGTTCAGAGTCAATTGGATGAGCAAGGCTGGGCCGTTCGAGAGTGAAGCGGGTGGCGACGTCGCGTTGCCTCCAACATAGGGTCCGGCCAATCTCACGAACCAATCCCCCCCCTGAGTGCCTCATCAATATTGACGATCGATGGCTCCGTCAGACTTCAAGTGCGCCATTTTGACCTGTTCGGTGGCTCAAAAATGAGACTTTTAGGTCGGATACGGTCGGATTCGGTCGGAGAAGGTCGGATTGAGTCGGATTGGGTCGGACCCGGTCCATGTGCTGCACAGTTATACTGGCAACCTCGTGTGTCTGCGGAACACGGTCACCGCAGGCGGCGCGTCGAATACACTTGTCAAAGAACGAAGGGCATAGCCGTCCCGCATCTGGAAACGATCTCTTACCTGCGTTTCAGATGGCCGGCAGCCGAAGCCGCCCGGAACCGGTTCTGTTTTTTCGGAGGTTTCTAAGAAAACCATCCACCCCTGGCACGGATACAGTACAGCAGATTCCACGACTTGCGCAAAGATCACGTTACCCAAATTTCAAGAATCTTGGTGCAGATGACATGGAGATTGGCGAGTGCAGCCTTTTATGGGTTCTTCCGGAAACTCCGTGGGTTTGTGGACAGTGGTTCCTGGGCGCATGCGCGAGGCGAGGCCAACAGAGTGGGACAGGCATCTCGCCTGTCTCATCATCCATCACTGGACAGGCAGGATGCCTGTCCCACTTTGCCGATCCCCCCAGCCGCGCGCGTGGCGCTTGTTCATGTTCATCATCGCCGCGCGAGGGCACGCCGCCTGCCCCGGGATCCACATTCCACAGTCTCTTTCAACGGCTTCTATCTCAGGCTGGCCGCTTCGCTGATTCCGTCTGAAGCATGACAGAACTACTGAGTCCGGGATGTTGGAACCATTCCGGGCCTCAACCTTCCGCCACCGCGAAAGCTGGTTTCATCCGGCAGACCCTCCCAAAGAGAAAACTCTGCCACCCCGCCCATAGTGCCAGCAGGCACACAAATAGTTTTTGCATGAGCGGCAGCGCGGGGCGGCTGGAGATGATGCCCTTTGAAACCAACACCACGAAAAGCCCTTGTGCCACACCAGCCACAAGAACAATCGTCAGCCACCCGAGCTTTGACTCCACGCTTTCGAACTCCTGAGGCGATCCCCACAGGCACAGGCAAAAGCAAATCACTCCGAACACGATCACCGCGTATGTCATAAAATTGTGAGTGTGCGGAAAAATGTCATAGGGAGTCAGGCCGATGCCAGCCATCGCCAGGCCCATCGTCAGGCCGCAGTTCCGCACGGTCTTTTTTGCCACTGGCCCGGTGAGGAACGTGGCCCTCGTTTTCCAGAACATCACCAGGATGGTCCCGACCATGATGAGCGTTCCGTTGAAGATGAGGCAGGAAACCGTGTTGTCTGACACGCTGGTCCGTGTTTTGCCCATCGCGCTGAGAAAATGCTTCCCAAAAGAGTAGCCCCGCGGACCTCCACGGCCCTCGCCCGGAAACCAAAACATCGCAGCCAGCATGAGGACGGCTGTCACGACGATTCCGGCCCACGTCAATGCCCGCGTGCGCAAAACCTGCCTTCGATCTTGTTCCGTCAGAGTCATGTGTGGAATCGGCATTGTTTCAAATGGTTTGATCGAACCCGGGTGGAATCGTAGCCGCGGGATATGCGAACACAAGCGCGGAATCCTGCGCTGCCGTCGTCAACGTCCATTATCGGCGCTCACTTCAGTTTCATGTCACCGACCTCCTGGATCCAACGGCGGGTCCATTCAACCGACTCGAAGCCCAGGTCCATGGTCGTGTTGCCCATGAAAATGATGCCTTCGATCCGTCCCTGCTGGAGCCAGCGCAGACCGACCTCGCACTGGTGCTTCATCAAGTCGACCGGAACGCCCTGTTTCTTGGGGTAGTCCACCAGGTAGCAGCCGAGCATCTTCCGCTTGCGGGGATAGAGCCGTTCGACCTTCTGCAGATTGTCTTCCACGTTGCGGATTCCATCGGATGCCATGTTCCAGAGCGTGAGGACGTCGATCAGATCGAGATAATCTTTCAGCGGCAGCTCGAACTGTTTCACATAGAAGGTGGCGAAGATATCCAGTTTCTTGCCCGTCTGATCGAGCTTGCGGCGCACGTCGGCCAGTTCTTCCACGGTCCATTGTGCCCGCGAGCCTTCAGCCTTGCCGGTAAAGAAGTCGTCGAGCATCACGCCGCGGAAGTTGGGCACCCGCTTTGCCATGGCAAGCACCTCGGCGGTTTCCTCCGCCTTGTGGAAGCCGCCTGAACCGACCAGCGACCAGACGACGTTTTGCAGGGGCCGCAAAGCCACGGTGTATTGTTCGAAGGGAAGCTCGAACCGGCCATAGGGAGCTTCCTTCGCGCTCGACTGCACCATCAGGATGTTCGGCACGTTGAGGTAGAAATTTCCTTCCGCGGCCGACATGACTGATCGCCGGCCAATGTGCACAAAATCGCTGTTTGTGGCGAACGAGAAGACCCAAAGCCGATCCCGAACCGTTTCGGGTTTGGACGTCTGGCTGATCGCCTGCTGAGGCAGCAAAATTACGGTGGCGATCAATAATGCCAGGCTCAGCAGCTTTCGCAGGTCACCGGATCGAGAAACAGTCGTCATAGGTCTTCTCCTGGGTTGGCGTGGCTCCTTGTCTGCTTGGCGCGTCGCTGTCATCGCGTTCATCGATGGCTTCGCAACATCGTAATCGTGCTGGCCACGAACACAAGTGCGGAAAGCCCCCGGCAATCACCAGCATGAAAAGTATCTCAGCCCACATAGAACATCTGCGGGTTCCAACAAAACCTCCCCCATCGCACAGATTGTTCTGGACGGAACAGGAGGCAGCTTTCAAAGTCCGCCGTGTTGCCCTGCAACAGACCAAATAGGTCGCCGAATACTTGTTGGACGTTTCTGCGCATCTCCAAAACAAACACTCAGTCATGTTGACCTGCACTCCACTATCCTTCTTCTCGTGGGACTTCCAGATTCTCGGCGCATCTTCTGGCCCGGCGATACTCGCGTTCGATTTCCTCACGGAGCAGGGCAGCGTTTCCCTTGGAGGCGCTGATTATTCTGTCTGCAAGCACGGATTACTCAGCGGGCATTGGACTCTGGAGCGCGGTGGAGAAACTTGCGCCGACGCCCAGAAGCCGAGCGCTTTGTTCCGTTCTTTCGAGGTTCGTTCCGGCACCACATTACTCACCCTCAAGGCGCGCTCTGCGTTCACCCGAGCTTACGACATGATTGTCGATGGTTCCGTGGTCGGCACAATACAACCCGTTCATCCCCTCACCCGACGCGCGCACATCGAGTGCGATTCTTGTGTGCCTGAGATTGCCCAGCTTTTTTCATTCTGGCTTGCTGCCCTCACTTGGCGGCGAGCGGCGCAAAACAGCAGCAATGCTGAGTGAACTGCATTGAATCCGGAAACGCCACGCGCCGCAGCACGGCGGCGTGTCGGTTCTACAAAACCTGCCCGTTGGTTTACTCCCTTGCGCAGTCTTCGTGTCCGCACCTTTGCTGCCGGGCTGGTCACCGGCCTCTGGACGATTGCTCGCCACAAAAAACCGCGCGTGCCGGAAACGCCAACGTCTGCTAGATTCCTGCTAATGAATGCGGAGCCGAATGACGTCAACCCCCTGAGAGAAGCCATGCCACGCGCGGTTGCGCCGGAACCGTGTGTGGTAGTGCTCTTCGGCGCGACCGGCGACCTCACCAGCCGCAAACTGGTGCCCGCGCTCTACAACCTGGCGCGCGAAGGCATGCTGCTTGCCGGCTTTTCGATCCTCGGCTTCGCGCGCAGGCCCAAGACAGACGAGCAGTTCCGCGCGGACATGCTCGACGCGATCAATAAGTACTCGCGCCTGAAGCCCGCGCTGCCGGAGGTGTGGAGGGATTACGGCGCCGCCATTGGTTATCATGTCGGCAACCTTGACGATCCGGCCGCATACGTGTCGTTGAAACAGCGGCTCGAGCTGGTGGACCGCCAGCGCGGCACACAAGGCAACCGCTTATTCTACCTCGCCACGTCGCCGGACTATTTCCCGGTTATCATCAAGAACCTTGGCGCCGCAGGTCTCATCGCCGACGCAACGTCATGGCACCCGTGGACGCGCGTGGTGATCGAAAAACCTTTTGGAAGCATAAAAAACCAAACAAAAAGGCTTCCCAAATTACGAGAGCCCTGGTACATGTAGTAACTCACATCAAAATCTGTTTGGGCAGGGTATAGTGTCTTGTGAGGTAAGTTTCATTTGTAGTTGGGATGGAATTGTGTACTTTGAAATCGTTATTATTGACATATTCGGTGATGAAGTTTGGTGAGTCACTCTGGCCGTCCTTGACAATGTCCCACAACTGGTGGAGGGTTGTTGGTTGTAGAAACTTTATTATAATCCAACCTGAA
>CAZGGF010000352.1:0-3586 GCA_964524715.1 uncultured Verrucomicrobiota bacterium
CGTGCTGGAGAAAAAAGGCGAGGAAGTCCTGCTGCTCGATATGCGGGCTATCTCATCGTTCTGCGATTACTTTCTAATCTGCAACGGCACCTCCGAGCCGCACCTGAAGGCCATCGCCAGCAACGTCGAAATGCGCCTCAAGGAAGCCGGCCACATGCCGCGCGGCCGCGAGGGTGTGTATTCCAGTCACTGGGTCGTGGTGGACTATGGCGACGTGATCGTCCACATCTTCCGCGCCGATGTGCGACACCACTACGCGCTGGAACGGCTCTGGGGCGACGCCAAACGAGTGTAAGGACACGAACGCGTTCGAGCGACGGGGCTTCTAACAACGCTTTCAGCTCTTGCTAGGCTTCGTCGAAGGGGTCTCCGGCAGGAGGTTCATAACCGCAAAACAAGCAGCGGTTGAACCGGCGGCAGACGACGCTCTTGCACTTGGGACATTTCAGGGCCGGCTTCGTCACCCTGCCGTCTACCCGGCCATCCATGCCATCAATCTCCGTAATACGCCGGAGTAGATCCGCCTCGGACGCCCCTGTCTTCTCCTGGATCAACGACCACATGGCCCGGCAAATCAGCGTGAGCTTGCTGAGGCGCGCATCCAGAGGGACGAGCATGCGCGACGCAAGGTTCTGCTCCAATTGCGCGCCGGGCACGACACCGCTCTTTGCGTCGTCCTCCAACGCGTCCAATTCCCGGCGCAGTTCCCAGATCATCTCGACGATTTGCAGTGGACTCAGAGTGCTCATAGTGGTTCGCCTGTTAAGGTCGGTTTCCTCGCTCGCAAAGCAGTTTGAGGGGATGGCAAGCAACCGTCAAGACCGTGCTACCCGGCCATGGACCTCCTGACCGACAGGGTTCGCATGAGATTCACAGATCTCGCCCGAGCCAAGGTCCCGGAGCTATGCAGGCAGGAATGATCGTGTTATGGGCAGGCGCCGAACACGTCGCGAATCGCTTCAAGGTACTTCAAGCCATTGACCGTGTCCGGCTCCAAGTAGCTGCCTTCGGTCCACTCGTTCCAACAGTTGATGTTAAGGATGTGCGGACCACCCTTGCGGGACAGCAACCGCTGCTTGGTCATCTCCAGCGCCTTGCGGAAACGAGCGGGCGTGTTGCCACCGATGGTGTTCATGAATGGATATCCGATGTTGCCAAATTCCTCCTCCTGGCATGCGCGCGGACTTGAATCCCATCCCATGGTCACGTTCGGAAAATAGGGCACGTCGAACATCGTCTCCGCTTTCGTCCAGTAATCGAAATAGCGGTCGCGTACCTCGTCGTAGTCCGTCTGCTGCTTTGGCAGCGCGACGTGATGAATCCAGACGTAGGAAGTGACCGAATCAAAGCCGAGGTCGTGAACCAGCTTCTGCGGCTCCGCCACCTTCTTCTCGCCGGGGAGAATGGTGCGCCCCCAAACCACAGCGTTCAGATGCAGGCCAGGCAAGCCAGCGGCCCGGGCCTTGGCTCGGAACCTGTCCAGTGCAGCGCGCGTGGCCTCCACGGTTCCGAAGTTCGACAGCAACTTCGTCAGATCGTAGAATGAAAAATACGGACGGCCGTCAATCCGCCAGTAACTCGGCTGCAGGAAGTAATCCTTGATGACGTGGTCGCAAATTCTGTCAAAACTCGCCGGAGTGACTTTGCCGGGAAACAGCAGTTTGTGTTTGCCCTCGCGCCGCGCCGGATGGATGTCCACCCAGTCGTGATTGGCCCACATCAGGCCAAACTTGACGCGCTGGTTGTTGGGAGCCTTGAGGTAACCGCGATCCAGACAGCGGTTGAGGAACGGACCGTCGTCGTAGTAGTACCAATCAAAGATGAACGCCCCAACGCCATGGTCTGCGGCGGCGGCGATCTTCGTCGCCATGACCTTCGGGTCTGACTCGTCCGAATAGCCCCACAACGGCACGTTTGGCTGCCGATGGCCGGGAAACCGCGGTTTGGCCGCCTTCACCAGTTCCCATTCGCACCACCCCTCCCCTTTCAGCTTCGTGTTCCGCGGGTCGCCCGGGTGATAGTTTGCGAAGTAGTAGCTCGCCACGGTAATGGAGGAAGACGCACCCGCCTTCTCCTGTGCATGCATCGGCGCGCAAACAACCGCAGCCCCCATGGCTGCCAACATCCACCCGGCAAGTCTCGTATGCATGATCATGATCGGTTTCCCTCCCTTGTCTATTGAACCCGCTGCCACGTCAACCGGCGTGCGCGCTTCTCGCCGTTGGCCAGAAACGCCGGCGGTTCGAGGATCAGCTTGTCTCCCTGAAGCGTGAACTTCCGCCGCTGGTCGCCACCCTCCATATTCGGCAGGATGCTGCCCTCTACGTGGTGAATCACGACGCCTTCGCGCTCGTTCACCTCGTAGGTTCCAAAATAGGCCGCATAACCCGCGAACGCGGCCTTCGCCTGTTCGGGTGACACACGATGAACATCCTCGGTATCCAAGCGAAGCCGTCCACGGCGTCCCGCCTGCGCCGCCATGTGCCCCGTGGCGTCATATGTCAGTATTCCAACCGCCTCCGCACCAAAATCCATCGGCACAACCAGCTTGCCGCTGGCACCACGCCCTTCGATGGATACGAGCTTCCACGTGCCCACCAATTTCTTCGCGATACCCGCCTGCGCTTCCGCGGCAAACCCCGTGCTCAATGCGCACCCCACGGATACCACACCAGCCACAGCCATGAGAAGTAATGAACGGACCTGTTTTGTCTTCATAATTCACTTCCGGCAAATGATTGGGAGAAAACCGCGCCGCCGCCAACAACAGCACCCACCGCCTGCTACTTCCGTATTTGAGGTATGGCCACCTGAAACCGTGCGCCGAGTGCCACGGCCTGCTGATGGAACGTCTTGTCACCCGTATCGATCCATCGCGCAATGAGATGACTGATCTTCTGCCGCGCCCAGTCCGTGGCGATGGTGGATGTTCCATTGTCGGTAATGGGCAAGTCGCGCACCACCGTCATCTCCATCGGCTGGCCTTCGGCGTTCTCCGCCCGAATCTGAACGGCCATACGCTTGTCCTGGTCGCGCCGATAACGGCCGTAGAGCACGAGAGCCGTATCGCGGAAGAAATGTGGCAGTGTGCGCGGGAAGATCTCGTCTTCACTGACGCCGCTGAAACGGAACTGGCAATCCAACAGCAGCGGGGTGCCACGCGCGAGTTGGGCACGCTCAAACGTAGACCGAAGTTGTCCCGGTGCAGAGAAATACTTGAGCCAGCCCTGATTCCGTGATGCCAGGAAGCCGAGCAGGAACAAGTCCACGTTCTGACCACCTGCGAATGTGAAGACAGAACTGCGGCCGGCGTTGATCTGGGCAAAGCGATGGAGGATTCTCAACGCGTCAAGCTCGCCCACGGTCGGCAGGCCGTCGCTCAGCAGAACGCCCATCAAAAGCCTTCCGCGCTCGCGGTTGAGCTGCGCCAACGGCAGCATGGATGCGAACAGGTCCGTTCATCACTTCCCATGGCAGTAGCTGGGGGGGTATCCGTGGGGTGCGCATTGAGCACGGGGGGTGCCGCGGAAGCGCAGGAGGGTATCGCGAAGAAATTGGTGGGCACGCTCAAACGTATCCGCAATTT
>CAZGGF010000353.1:0-3997 GCA_964524715.1 uncultured Verrucomicrobiota bacterium
GTGACAAGGACGCTGTCGCCGCCAAGTTGTTTGCATAGGTCGAGCGCGGCCTCGAGGCCCTTCTCTCCGGCGCCGGTCACGCCGTCAATCATCAGCCCGCTTTCCTTGCTTGCGGCGATCCATTCGTCGGCGTTCTTGACCTGACCACAGGTTGGCTCCACGCCATCGAAACCGCAGGCCTTGAGTTTGCGGAAAGCCTCGACCAGCGGCAGCGACTTGTTCTTGACCATGCCCCATTTCAGGCTCTTGCGAATGCTAAGTTTGGCCGGGGTGGCTGGCGCATCACCCGGCAGCAAGGCGCCAGCGACGGCAGCGGAAGCCGCGGCGGAGAGAAAGCTGCGACGGGATAAGGTTGGGTGGAGGGTGTTGTTGTGTTTCATGGCTGTAGGATCGGTCAAGGGTTTGGATGCTATCGCTTTCATGGGTCGTTCAACGTTTCTTGAGCGACACGCCGATGCCGGAGGTCTCCATGTTCAGGAACAGCGTTTCCAACTCCGGGTTGCTAGTGATCGCCTTGACGTAGCGCGGGTCGGCCATCTTCTGGTCCATGTTGTGCGCCACGACCAGGCCGCCGGGCCGCACCAGTGGCAGCAGTTTCTCCAGGTAATCCAGATAACCCTGCTTGTCTGCGTCGAGAAAGAGAATGTCTATCGGCTCCTTGAGTTTCTTGACCTCCTCGTGCGCGTCACCCTCGACGAGCGTCACAAGGTTCTTCACCCCGGCCCGTTTCCAGTTTTCGCGGGCCTTGGCGGCGCGCTCGGTGTTGATCTCGAACGTCGTCAGTTTGCCGCCGGTCTTCTGCAACGCCAGCGAGAACCAAAGCGCCGAATAGCCGATCGAGGTCCCGATCTCAACCACATGTTTGGCGCCGATCGACTCAGCCAGCACCCGCAGAATGCGGCCGTCGCCGTAGGGAACCGTCATGTTGCCGCGGCGCTGCTTCTCGTTCATCTCTTCCAGCACGGCGAGGATCTTCTTTTCCGCCTCCGACTTGGGCAATGTGGTGCTGGTGAACGAAATATTGCCTCCGCCGGCGGGCCGTGCCGGCCGCCCGGCAGGGGCTTGCGCAAACGTCGTGGCAGCCAGCAACGCAACGGCGAGAACTCCTGATACTCCGATGGTGATTCCTGGTTTCATTTCAGTCTCCGGGTTGGGTGTTTCTTCTCCACTTCATTAAGGCTGTGTATGATGCGAGGCAGGCTTCCTTCCTGTCCATCCGTTTGCAGAACCCGCCGTCAACCACAGCGCGGCGCCAAAGCTGATCACATGACCGTTCATGATACGGAAACCTGTATTTGCGCGGCCAGAGTTCTACTCCTGCGCACTGCATAAGCAAGCCTGCGTTTGCTGACCGGCCGACGCTTGACGCATAGCACACGCCATGACAATCTTCACGTCAGCATCCAGTTCCCCAGTAGTTTGACTGCTTCGATTAATTGCGTTGTCGGGTCAATGAAATGAAAACCGTTCTCTTCTTCCTCATGACGATCTGTATCGTTGTCAATTGTGAAGCAGGTCCAGACAAGGAGGATTGGACAGCAGTGCTTTACAAAGCGCTCGATGGAGCGACGAGGCTCCGTATTCGCACTGGAGGCACCTGTCATCGCGATCCCAAAAAGGAAAAAACTCTTCTCGACGTGCGCGACGCTAAAGAGGTTGCAGCGTTCATTCAGCTAATACGAATTGACGCGAATGAAAGCGGATTTCATTGCATGTGTTGTGGCAACCCGACATTGGAGTTCTACCGCGCCGAAACCTTGATCCTCTCACTTGGTTTCCACCATGCACGGAGTCTGCGCTGGCCTGGGGGCCAGTGGAAAGGGGATGGGTTGCTTGAGAATACGAGCGCTGAGTTTCTTGTCAAATGGCTGGCTGCGCGTGGTGTTCGAGGCCCTCAGGAAGAAGTGGAGGAGAGCATTCGTCTTCAAAAGAAGAGCGAAATGTCTCAAAAGAAGTGGCTTTCTGCCATGCCAGCCTCTTTGAAACCGTTTTGGAGCGCCATGAACGATATCAGTGGCACGAATAAGACAAAAGAAATGCAGTTGGCCTTTTCCAAACAGTTCCGGGACGAGAAGGAACAGGTCCTTGCATTGTTGGAATGGTTCGGTTCTGGAGAGGGACCTTGGTCTGGGTTTCCCAGCTATGAGACCGTTGCTGAGGAGTTGCTTCTTCTCCACAAAACAGGACATATCGTGGACGCAATTCGAAATGAGAAGTTGACTGATAGGCAAGTCGAGGGTGCTGCCCGTTTGTTTGCTGTTAGTGATTTGTTTCAGCGACGCCCGGACGATATTCGATTATTGCCTGACAGGCTGAAGCGCCAGTTGCTTGAACACAGCCTGAAGTGCAACGACGAAGATAAAAAGGGGCGGGCACGTCGTGCTTTTGAGGTTGATACACACTGAAGAGCTGAATACAGCGAGATGGGAATCGTATAGGGTAACCGCGCTGCGGCGGCAGGTTCCTGAGACCAAGCATCCCTAAATAACGACCGGTCGTATTGAGGCCGGTTTCCGCGATACGTTCTTCACTTTGGTTCCACTGTCGCTTGCGGCGTGAGAAAGAGGCGATCAATCTTCGTGCCGGCTTCGCGGACACGAAGTTGAAGGCTCAGGGCACCAGCGGGCAGCGTAATCGGCGTGGGCGGCTTCGTGCGTTCGGACATCACGCGGACCCATTTCCACTGCTTGCACGTGCCGGTGGGCCATGTTGTCGGCTCGATCAGGTCGGCGGCGTCGGTGAAGGCGCGAAGAAAGAAGGAATCATTCTCCGGTGTCGGGGCGAGTACGCGGCCCCAGAGGTAATACTTGCCAGCCTTCTGAACGCGCAGTTCCCACGTTACGCAACCCATCGAACTGCCCGCGCGCTCGCCGGGTTTGGCCGGCATCCATACGAACATGCCCCCGGACGCGGCGGAGTCCTCGCCACAACTCATCGGCGGCGTCACGTCGCCGGATTCTGCTTCCCAGTAAACGTCCTTGTCCGCCGGGACCGCGACCGGAACGATGGCCGCGCGTTTCGCCATGAACGATTTCACCGGCTCGACGTTTCCTAACAGCCGTTTCCCGACGTCCTCCCCGTCGCATGCCAGCAACGCCCGCGGCGACGGCGGCTCGGTCGGCAACGATCTGGCGTAGGGAGCCGCCGCGCAGACTGCGACCGGACCGTCCACACCGGTGATGCCGATACGCACGCGTTCCGGCGATGCCTCGACTTCGGATTTCGCCGCTGCGAACTGCCGCCGCCACTTCGCAAACTCATCGTTGCTCGCGAGGCCACTGCCGATGCGCACCCAGAACGCCGCGGCTGCGTTCACTTTCGCCGCCCCTGATTGTGCGACGTGATGCGTCACCGTGAGCCGCACCGCGCCGAAGGCGTTCGCATCATAGACCAGCGCTGCCGTTGCAGCATGGCCGGCAAGGTCGCGCGCCCACGGCACGCGCACGCCCACGGCGGCGGTGCCCTTGCGCAGCACGACGGTTTCGCCCGGCTTTAGCGAAAATTCCGCCGCCTTGCCCGGCTGAAACTCGACGCGGCGCTCACCGATCCAGAAACCGTCCACGACGAGCGGCATGACGAAGTGTGACTCCAGCGTCTGCGTCTCCGGCGGCACATCCTTGTCGCGATAGACGGCCAGGCCGAGCGCGTCCACGCGCCGCTGCGCCGCCGTCCAGAATGGCTGGAGGTGCAGCGTCTTCGCATGCGCCTGGCTCTCCTGAATTTTGATTTTGCCGTAGGGGTCATGCCGACCGTCGGGAATGAAATAGCACCGCACGCCGTTGCGGTCGCCGGGCAGGTCCGCGCAGAGCGGCAAATCCATACGCCCGCCGTAGGCTGCGCCCGCCACGCTGAGCGTCACGTCGCGGCAGAGATAATGAGTGCGCGACTGACTTCTCTCCAAACCCCACACCTGCGTCACGAGCCGCGGGAATCGGGTCTCACTCATGGTCTTCAGCCGCACCGGCGGACGCCAGCGGATGAACGCAGTTGAGATCGA
>CAZGGF010000354.1:0-4049 GCA_964524715.1 uncultured Verrucomicrobiota bacterium
ACACAGACACTCGCCAGCGGATCGGCAACCGCACACTGAGGGATGCAGCAGACTTCTACGCAAGACACGTCAAAACCAACGCACTGCAGAAGTCGCTTGCTGAGGTCGTTCAAGAAATGCTCGATGCCAAGAAGAAGTGCGGCAAGTCCATGGTGTATTTGCGAAAAACTCCGCAACCTCTACCCGTAGAATCGTGCCGATCCAGCCTAATCTGGCGCAATAGCAGGCACCGTATACGAAGGCAACCGGATTCGTTATTGGCAAGGCGCATCTTGGAGATCAGAGCAAATGGAGCCGGATGGTAGAATGCCAGGCAGAAGTCGCGCTCGAAATGGGCAATTCTCCGGCCATGGTCATCAGGAGCACAAAGACAACGGCAACAATGGCCCGTGGGCGTGTTCCGAGAAGCAGAAGGAGCTGATCCTGAAGATCGTCAGCGAGAACAACCTGGGCAAGCAAGAGGTGGACGACTTGGCCCAGGAACGCTTCGGCAAGGGCGTCAAGGAACTCAACCGCCTTGACCCTCTATAGGTTGTGAATTCGTCAGCCTTGTCTTGGCCCAATGATTTTGGGAGCATCAACCCATGGGATTGAGGTGGACATTTGTTTTTGTTCCCTCGCGCTGATGCCGTGAGTTATGCACGCCGCCTCCCGAAAAATGAACCGAGGCATGGGTTGCCGCCCTTGTCTTGGACAATGAGGTTCATGTGATTATGCCAAATAGCAATCGTTGGATTCGCTTTCTTCACCTGCTGCTGTTCCCGCTCCTGGCAACGCAAAGCAGCCACGCCCAGGAGGTACTGTTGGCGGACGATTTTGCCGATGTGTCGAGCTGGCAGAAGGGTGAAAGCCACTACAGGGATGAGGCTGCCGCAGCCAAGGGAAGCCGTGTCGAAATCAAGTCCGGCCGCGATAGTAATCGGCCGGGGACGTTTCTCCAAATAGAGGATCGTTCGTCCCAGGATCACTGGTTCTGGCTGCAGAAACGCAAGCCGCAAGGTGCCTGGGACCTTGGGCGCGCGACCCGGGTCACACTGTGGAGCCGGAGCAGCGGCATGAAGTCCGTGGCGCGGCTCATGGTGGGGGATAGTCGCGGCAATGTCGCTTACTATTCGCTGGGCAGCTTGGTGAACACGAACTGGGCACAACAGTCGCTCGACCTCCGGCGCGCACCGCCGTCCAACACAGTCGGCGCCCTGGATTGGTGCAGCGTGACGCGCCTCGGTTTGCGCACGGACTCCGCCCACGGCTACACGTGCGACTTTAGCGGTCTCCGTTTCGAAGCAGAAGCCGGGCGCACGGTTGCTGGTGATGACGCTAGAAATCTCCTGCGCTCGCCCGTCATGGAAGAGGCACCCCTTGGTTTCCTCGCGCCGGTCATGTCGAGCAACCTCGATGATTCCATGCTCGCACTCAATGTCGGTCTGCATGAGGACGACGTTGACTTGAACCGGATCGCCAGGGCCGGCGTCAAGTGGGCCAAGATTTCCTGCTTCATATCCAGCGGAGTCAACGCACGTTTGGAGCGCATGGTGGATGCGTTGCGCGCTCGCCATATCCAAATCGTCGGCCATCTGCCACAGACAACTTCATGGTCTAAAAAGTTGTTCCCCGAGGTAAAGGGTGCGCCGGGCGATCGTGCCCCGTTTGCCTGCAGCCCGGAAGCGATGGCGTGGTTTTTGGAACGTCTCCGCAATACGGCTGAGCAAATGAAGGGGCGCATCCGCGTGTGGGAGGTTGGCAACGAACCCGATATCTCGAAATTCTGGATGCCGACGCCCGACCCCACCGCTTTTGGCAAGTTCGTCATCGAGGCCTCGAAGGTGCTTAAGTCGGTGGATCCTGGGAACAAAGTGATCAGTGGTGGCGTCTGCGGTTTCTGGGGCGTGGATTTTCCGGGGGCGCGCAAGTTCCTGACTGCATTCTTTCAGACGGGCGCCGGTGCGCACATAGATATCCTCGGTCTCCATCCCTTCCGCTCCCGGCCCGAGGCCGGCGCAGCGAACCTGACCCAGCGTGAGACAGTGGACCAGATCCGCCAACTCATGGCGCAGTTTGGCCTGAATTTGCCGCTTTGGGATACGGAGTGGCAGATCACCCCCGCGACCGAGCGCTCCGAAGTTCCCTTCGCCACCGATCTCTATGAAGCCAAGGGCATGCTGCGAAAATACCTCGTCGAAGCGCACGCTGGTTTCCTGCACCTGAACTGGCAGTTGGCCAAAGCCAGCGTCCATGCGGACCATCCCGGCCAGATTTTTACGGTGGATGGCCGCCCCACCGCGAAGTATGCGACGCTGTGCCACGCAGGGGCTTTATTGGCAAAGCTTAAAGAACCGGTGGAAATTCCCGTGCGCCTGGCAACACACGCCAGCGAATCGGCAGCGGTGATGCTCATGCACGCCAATTTCAATGGACCCGATGCGCTTCACGCTTGGAATACAACTGGCGACGGAGCCAGTGCCACGATAGACCCAAAAACTCCGTTCCGCGGTCAAAGCGCATTGAAACTCTCAAGCCGCAAGGCAATGCGAGTTGATTTTGGCGAGCGCTGGCACCCAGTCCAGGGATCTGCGGTTGTGGAAGTGCGCGGGGTCCTCAAAGGTGATGGCTCTGAGGTGGTTCTTCAACTTGCGCCACGCGACAGCTTCGGCAGCGAACTTTCTCCCTCGCCCAGCCCGAAGAAACCCTTCCTAGCTCAACCGGACTATGCTCCCTTCTGCTTCCGGTTCCCGGTGGGACCGGACTGGCACGACTTCGGTCTTCGCCTGGCGCTGTCCAAGGGCGGAAAAGTCTGGTTGGATGAGTTGACCGTGCTTTATCATGTGCCGCCGCCGGAACTTGTTTCGTTCGCCTTCACGTTGCGGGGCTCGTCCACGCCTGTTGTCTTCTTTTGGACGCCCGTGACGCCCTCTGACCAGAAACGCCCGCGCACCGTTGACCTCTCCGTTCAAGGATGGCCCGATGCCGACTTCGTGCTGCTCGACACGCTCACTGGTGAAATGCACCGACTGGCCAAGCCGCAGCACGAAGATGGCAAGCTGCTCTTCCATAACCTGCCGCTGTGCGACTACCCCATGGCCATCGTGCCGCAAAACGCCTTTTCCTCCTCGCCTTTGCCCGCGTGGCTGACTGACTTCGCCAATGCCGATGAAATTGTAAACCGCTCCTTTCGGGATCGCACCAGCGACTTTTATCTCCGCGGCTTCTGGAACATGGCCGGTGCAGTCGCAGAGCGTCTAGTTCTGCCCGGTGACACAGATCCACGGCTGGCTGCACTCCGGCACACGCATTCCTTCTGGCGCGCCTTTTCCTTCCATACTAATGCCATCGCCATCCGATCGGTTGGCTCTGTGCGGACAGTGCAGCGCCTGACGCCCGAAACGTTATATAGTTCCGTAGCCAATGCCCATTCCCGGCACGTCAACCGCTACCTGTATCACCTGGACGATGCCGAACGGCGCGCCACCGTGCATGGCGTGAAGCTGGCGGAGCAACCGCTGCCGCAGCGACCGTGGGCCGATTCACCCGACAACGCCTTCACGTGGTTTACTCTCTGCCGCGAGTCCAAGCCATCGGAGGTATTTGTGGTTCTCCCCAAGTCCCAGACATTGGATGGCCGCAACGTGACCCTGGACCTTTCGCTACCCCCGCGCACCAAAGCCTTCCTGCTCACTTCCCGAACTTCTGCCGCCCCGTGCGTCGCCTATTGGATGGACGCGGTGCCCGGCCAGGCAGACGCCCTTTGCACACTTGAACTTGAAGATCGCCCCGGTTGGACCGCCGACGTTGTCGTGTTTGACCCGCGCACCGGAGCAATCTGCGGCACGGCTGCGATGAAAAAACGCGAGGCTGGCCGCTTGGTACTCGAGGCCCCCGTCACCTCTCAGCCACGTCTGTTGTTCAACCGCAACACCTTAACCACCGAGAGCGTATGGCGGTAAAACACCCGGTCAGATTTCCAAGCACGTTGTTTATGAAGAGAACCGCATTTGTTGGAATACTGTTGGCTGGGGCATGCGCGTTTGGCACGCCGCAGGAGGAAATCCGGC
>CAZGGF010000355.1:0-10623 GCA_964524715.1 uncultured Verrucomicrobiota bacterium
CACTGCCGTGGCTCCACGGAAACCGACGGCGGTTTCGGCGGCGGCGATCATATCCACGCGGCTTTCCGCTGGCAGCATTTCAACATGCGTCTGGATGCTGCCGCCGCAAAGACAGATGCCAAACCGTTCGTCGGACGCAAGGTTGACCCACTGGCCGAGCATCGGCAATCGGCGAAGGCTTAGTCGCAGGAATTCGATTCGATCCACCGGGCCGCCTTCAACGCCCATAAGCTCAAACGCCAGATAGTCGCCGGTGCGGCGCACTCGACAAGTGGCCGTGACGTCGCCAGCGCCGAACTCGATCGTCAGCTTGTCGTCCGTCTGTCGCACCCGCGTTGCGTCGAGACGTGAGCCACCCGTGTAAACCCGGCGCCCGATCACCGCGGCGTGCGGCCCTTCCGCCGTAGGCACTGAGCGGCCGCCACGATAAACCGTCGCCATCGGACAAGGCACATCTGCGGCGACGTACTCGGTGTTGTCCTGTTTTGCCACAAGGCTGCGCACCTTGGCATCCTCGCCAATCTCCAGCCGAAGATGATCCGTCTCCAACACCACGCCAGCACCGGTCTCACAGACGGAAACCATCAGCAACGCCGCAAAAGTCAGAAGCGTGTTGCGTCTAGATAATTCCAGGAATCGCCGAGTGTTCATAAACTGATTACTCGATTGGAATCTTCAGCGCCTGCATGACGCCCTTCGTGTAGCCAATGGCGAAAAGCCGTCCAAGCGATTCATAGCCGGGCTGATCGTTTTTCTCGCCGGCCATCGTCGGCACGTGGTCCACGCGCACCGGACCGGTGAAGCCAAGTTCGTGATAGAGCCTCAACATCGCCGGCATATCGGTGGTGCCATCATCGTGGAAGGTTTCCTCGAACCGTTCCGCCATGCCCCGCACGTCGCGAAAGTGGACGAAGAACATTTTGCCCTGCGCCGCAAACCGCCGCGCCCACGCGGCCACATCGCAGCCCATCAACTTGAAGTTGGCCTGACAAAACGTGACGCCGTTGCTGGGACTCGGTGCAAGCGCCATTGCGGGCTCGAAATTTTCCGGCCGGGAGAGAATGCGGGCAATGCCGCGCAGCGACGGTAACGGCGGATCATCGGGGTGCATGCCCATCTGAACGCGAGACTTCTCTGCCACCGGCATTACGCGGCGGATGAAGTAGGTGTAGTTATCCCAAATGCGTTCCTCGTTGACCTCGCCCGCGTCCGTCAGCGACGCCGGCACGTCGGCCACATCAAATCGCGAGGTCAGCGCGCCCCCACGCGTAGGCACATCGCCATGCGTGCGATGCCAGCCGATGCCAACCATGAAGTTGTAGCAAAGCAGCGGAATGCCCAACTCGCCCATATTGCGAAGCATCTGGCAATACCGCTCGATGTCCTCGTCGCGTCCTTCGACGCCGAGCTTGATGCGGCTCATGTCGAACTCGTCGCCCTCCAGCCCATAGAGCGTGAAACCCGCCTCCACAAAACGCGACTGAATCGTGCGCAGCGAGTCCATGTCCCACGGCGGCTTCAATCCCGTCAGTTCAGGCGCGCACTTGCAGATGGCGTAACGCACACCCATTTGACGGGCGAGTTGCCAGAGCCGGTTCGGCTTCGCGGGCAGGAATTCAGCAAGTTTCATTTTGCAGTACGGACTCGTTCGGTTCCGGAGTTCCAAGCGCTGACAGAAAGCGTGGGCTGCGCCTGCTGGCTCGGATCGCGCCAGAGGACGTCGATCTGGAGGTCACGTTCTTCGCCCGGCGCGAGCCAGAAGAAATTGTCGGTGGCATAAAACGCGCGCTTTGCGCCCTCAATATCGAGCCGCGTGTTGAAGGCGGGCTTGGCGCCCGTATTCTTGACACGGACGCGCAACTGGCTGCAGCTGCGGTCGAGCTGTGTCTGACCGAGGAGCGACGCCGCCAGCGTTGTCGGATGCAACGCGGTCTGCGGTTTCAACCATGGACCATTGTCGAGCGTGAGCGACGGCTGTGGCGTGTCACGGTATTTGTTGCGGAAGGCATCGTCATTCATTCGCGACAGGCAGCGCGGCCAATAGACCGAACGGGAGACGAGTTGATGGCCGGGCCCGCGCAGCTCGGCAACGACGAAGAAAAACTTTTCGTTGAGACTGTCGGGAATCGTGAAGCTGCCAAAATCCAGCGCCGCCACCGACGGGCCGGGCTGCAGGTTCACAGGCTGCGTCTTGCGCCACAGCGACGTGAACGCCGCGTCGAAAATTTCCACCGAGACCTTCAGGTTCTTTCGCGCGGTCGCGGGCGCGTGAGTGACGCAAACGGAAAGCGGCAACTGTTCGCCTTTTGCCCATATCAGTTCCGGCAGTTTCACGAGCACGTGCGTCGGTTCGTAGGTGCGCTTGAGGAAATAATACGGCGCGGTCGGCTGGCCAAATCCATCCACAAGCATGATCGCAATGACCGGCCACGGACGCTTGAAGACCCACGGCATCAGGCCGGTCGTGACCGGGTAGTTGGCCTGCAGCTGCTCGGAGAAAACCTGATAGAACTCGCCCGCGCCTATCTGTGTGCCTTCAGCGAGAGCCGCCAGCGAAGGTGCCTTCATGTCGTCAATGTGCGACGCGCGGCTCAACATCCGTGGCACGCGGCTGGCTTGATATTCCACGAAATGATGCATCAACTCCGGATGCTGTGCTGGAAAGCTCTTTTCGACCATGCCGCTCAGCGGCTTGTCGATCTCGCTGGCGTTCACCGTCTCACGGATGCTCGACGGCTCCGGGATGTTGTGCATGCCGGCCTCGGAAATGTAGGGCACGAGTGAATAGAGTTTCACATACCACGTCGGGTCCATGTCGGGATACGTGTGGATGCTGCCGCCATCAGGACTAGTGCGCCGCATCGGCCGCGTTGGGTCGAAGTCGGCCAGGCATCGTTCAAAGATGCCAAGCGTCGCCGTGTTGCCAAGCGAATAGGGATTGAACTCGTTGCCACCACACCAGAGCGCGAGCGACGGATGGTTTCGAAGGCGGAAGATCGTCTGCATCACCTGCGCCTCCCATACGTCCTGCGGCCACTCCGGTGTGTCGCGGTTGCCGATGGGAAAATCCTGCCAAACCATCAGCCCAAGTTCGTTGCAGGTTTCGTAGAATTCCTCCGTCTCCAAGAGACCGCCGCCCCAGACGCGGAAAAGCTGGATGCCAGCGGCCTTCGCAGCGCCAACAAGCCAGCGGTAACGTTCACGCGGCAGGTCCAGCAGGATGTCGGCAGGCATCCAGTTCATGCCTTTCACGAATATCGGTCGCCCGTTGACGACAAACTGCCAATCGGCCCAACGATCCGCGGTGCGCGGCCCGGCGCCCGGCACGGTTCGAATCGTGCGGATGCCGTAGTCGAACTCCATCGTGTCCTCAGCGCTGCCCTCGCGAATGAGCGTGAGCCTGGCGCGATAAAGGTTTGGCTCGCCCATGCCGTTCGGCCACCAGAGTTTCGGATGCGCGACAGTGAACGGCTGCTTGACGAAGTTGCGGCCCGCGAACGTCTGGAGCGGGAAGGTTTGGTCGAAGGCGGTCTTGCCGGAAGTCTTTTCCGCAAGTTCGACGCGCAATGCAAAATGCGATTTGCTGGGTTGCGAAATGGCCCAACCGCGTGAGCCATCCACCAACTGCCGGTTCTTCCACGGATGGAGGCTCAATTCCAGCGAGTGTGTGTCAGTAAACACTTCGAGGTTGAGCATGAGCCTTGCCGTTCTCTCGTCTGCCGCTTCGGTCACTAGAAACGGCCGCTCCATGTGGCCTTGCGGCACGATTTCGACGCGCGCACCGCGCCACATGCCAAGAGGAATAAACATTTCGCTGCCGAGACCACCAGCAATCACCCATGGTTTGATGACCATCCCTCCCGGCCCCATCGGTTTCCAGCCGGCCTTGTTGCCGAAGTTGCACGCCTTGACCTCGACGACAACCTCGTTGACTGCGCCAAACTTCGCGTGCTTGCTCACCTCAATAGCCGGTCCGCCAAACATGCCCTCATGCTGGCCGAGCAACACGCCGTTGAGCCAGATGCGCGCAAAGTAATCAATCCCGTCGAAGCAAAGGAACAGATGGCCCTCGTCTTTCTTCGCCGGTAAATCGAATGTGCGCCGGTAATACCAGACTTTCTGGTCCACCCAATCGTATTGCTTCGAATTCAAGTGCTCGTAGGGATGGCCGCCTTTGCCGGCGCGGCACAACGCCCACTGGACGGTGCTCGGCACCTGTGCCGCGAACCAGTTCGTCAGCGTGTTCAGCTCGGTGCTGGAATTCACCGCAGTGTCGCACCAGCCCAACTGCCACTGGCCATCAAGCGTGATGTGCTGCGCGCCCGCCCGAGGTGTGATCCGATAGGGTTGCCAAAGACCGTCAAGGACATTGGTGCGCGCGGACGGCGCCGCGGCCGCGTCGGCCAGAACCACGCCAGCGAGCATAGCCGCCAGCCCACAAGCAATTCGCTTCATCATAGGTTGATCAATCCTGCTTGGCTTCGTGAATGTAGTCTTTTGCGAAGTATTTTTTTGTCGCGAACAGAATCAGCGCTCCACCTATCAAGTAAATGAACGCCAGCGACGACAGGCCAACATCGAGGCTGATGTGCTGTTTTACATAACCCAACAGCACGGGAGAGGTCGCGCCGACTGTAAAAGCACAGCAGAGCATCAGACCGGTGGCCGACGAACGATATTTCGGTGAAATCACGTCGAAAAGCGCCGCGAACAGGTTCGAATCATAGATGCCGCGGAAGAAACCGAAACCTGCCAGCGCCACGTAGACCATCGTCAGGTTTGACGACGTGCCCATCAACCAGATGAAGGGAGCGCCGAGCAACAGACCAAGATATTCCATTTCCATCCGGATGGTCGGCCGTCGTGCTGCCAGCCGGTCGGAAATACGCCCTCCCAACATCACGCCGACGAACGCGAAGATGAGGTGCCAGAGCATCGAGTTCAGTGCCGCGTCTTTCATCGAGAGGTGGAACTTCTCGTAGAGAAACGTCGACATCCATGTCTGGTAGCCGACCCCGACAAATACCATCCCGCCAAAGGCTGCGCTGAGGAAATAAAGTGTCGGTGTGCGAAGGACACTCCGGAGCACTTCGTCCAATGTGGGCTTATTACTCTGCGACGTGATTTGTTGTTGGTTGCTTGCGTCACCCTCCGATGCGGCCATTTCAAAGTCACGGTGCTCATTCCTCAACCGCATCGCAACCACCACCGCCATCAACAACCCGAAACCGCCGAATGTGTAGAACGTTGCCCGCCAACCATGGCTTTCGCCAACCCAGCCTGCGACCCAACTACTCACCACGATGCCAACGTAGAGCGAACTCTGATGCACCGCCATCGCCTGCGCCCGAGTGCTGTGATGGTATTGGCCAATAAGTGAATTGGCCGCAGGATAGTAAAATGCCTCGCCGACGCCTGTGGCCACGCTGCGGAACAAGATCAGCAGCAAAATGCTCGTGCTGAAGCCGGTGCATAACGTGCCTACGCTGAAGGTCAACAAGCTCAGGCAGACAATCCATTTCTTGGTGACGAAATCGCCAAAACAACCCGCCAGCGGCACGAACACGCCGTAGAGCAACGTGAACGCCGTCGCGACCATCCCCAACTCGACGTCGCTGACCTTCAAGTCCGCTTTGATCAGCGGCAAGACCGCGTTGTAGATCTGCCGGTCACCCTGGTTAAGGAAATACGCCACCCACAAGATGAACAGCAGTTCCCATTTATAGAAGTGAGGTTGTTTGTTCATAGCGGCGTGAATCTCAGCGTTTCGAGAAAAGGACGATGCGCGTTCCATACGGCTCAATCGGCATGGTGAATCTGACCGCGTCAAGCGGCACAACCTGCGGCTGGCCATGCAGGCGGACTTTCCATACCCCCTGCAGCGCCGGCTGTTCGACTTCGAAGGTCATGTCCTTTGAGGTTGGGTTCATGAGGAGGAGCAGGCGCTGGTCGCGATGCTCGAACGCGGCCCAATACTCCGGTTTGCCGCCAGCCACGCGAAAACTGGGATCGCACCGTTTGCCGTTGCGGAAAAGACTCTCGTGCGTGGCGATGATCTCGGCGGCTTCGCTCGTGTAGTAGAACGTGCCGCCGTCCATTGTTGGCAGATACCAGATGAGGACGCCGTTGCAGCCACCATCCACAAATTGCTGAAGCAGACGGTTGCGCCAACTCAAGGGGTTGGGCGTGGCCGCCAGACTTGACCGTATCCAGCCTTCAGTCGCGCGCAATGGGGCCGGTGCGAGGTAGTAGTTGTGACCGCCCATGAACGGCACGTTGCCCAGCGCCTCGCGCGTCGCCTCGATCATCTTCCGCGAACCGCCGTAGCCTGCGATGGCAAGGTCGAGGTGCGGCGCTAGCAACGCCCAGTCCACGCCATATTGTGCCCGCGTCGCGTCGGATTGATAGCCACTATAGACCGAGAACTCGACGGCCCGACGGCACCGTTTCAACGCGGCGCGCATTTGCCCCACGAGTTCGGCATTCTGGCGACAGCGGAACATCACCCACGCGTCCTTGTGTTTGGCCAGAATCGTTTGCGCATCGAGTCGTTCGTCCGCTGCGATGGCCTGTTGTTTGCGAAACCCGGCCAGACACCGCGGACAGAGACAGAACCCGCGCATGGACTTGCCACCCTCGGCCGGCGAGCAAACCGGTTGCTCAATGTCCCAGTTGACGGCTGTGTAGCGGTCGCGTTCGACGAACTCCAGCAATTCGTCCTCCATCGCGCGCCGCACCCCCTCTGCCTCCGTCGAGAGAAGCCAGGTCGGACAGAAGATGTGTTCGCCGACCGGTTTTCCATCGTAGCCGATCGCGTGTAACTCCGGCCGCTGATCCAGCGTCTCGCGCGCCTTGCCGCGCGCCTCAAATGGATGGCCCGGTTTGTTCAACCAGACGCGATGACCACGAGGCCAGAGCAGTTTCACAACGCCGTTCCGGACGCTGCCGTAGGTCCAGGTCATCCCGCTGCGCCATAGGTTGTCGGCGATGGCCGCGGTTACCTTCGGTTCGCCATAGGTCGCCTCGTAAAAACACGGCGCGATGCGAGCCTGCTTCGGACGAACATCCTTCAGCGGCGGAAGAATAATGAGCTGAGTCTGGCGGGCATCTGCCACCACGCCACCTCCTGCGCGGACCGAAGTAAAAACGAGGCCGGAACCTTCAGGCGCGTTCTTCTCGGCGCGAAACAAAAGCGCGGCGATGTGCTTCAGCCCGGCGATGCTGACCTTTTCGGCCTTCAGGTCGAGTTCGACGACGTAATCCTTCGCAGGCTCCACCTGCGTCGGTTTCAACTGCGGATCCATCCATAATGCCTGCTGACGATCGGCCATTTCCGGCGGACAAACGAACTTCGCGCAACGGCTGCCGTCTTTGCCTTCAGGTTTCACCAAATGCGACTTCCATTCCGGCTCGTCGAACGTGCCTGCGCTCAACAGGTTCTCCTGCCGGTCCGCGCGGCGGAAAACGACGTTATCCACCCAGAACGTTCCGCTGATGCCACGGTTCTGCCACTTGATGATCAACGGTTTCGCCTGCGCCGCATTAGGGGGGGATTTGATCGTCGCCCGCACGTGCTGCCAGTCATGGGTACCGCCGCGCGAGATCGCTGGCAGATACCGGATCAATTTGCCATTCGCATCCTGCCAGCAAATCGAAAGCTCAAAGCCGAGCGATGGATACGGGTCGTATTCCAACACGTGCCGCTCGTAGGCGACGCCGTCGCGCGTATCGCCGGGCTCATGGCAAACCCGCGCAGGCGGATTGCCGACGGTCGGTTCCACAGCAACAAAGCGCAGATACCGTGGCGTTTCGACGACAAACTGATACTTGTCGGTCGAGCTGACCGCCTCTGGCAAGTAGGGCTTGAGCAACTGTGCCGTGCCGCGCGGGACGTAAACCTTCGTGAGGTTGGGGAAGAACGTCGGCTCTCCTGCGGCGGCTGAAGCAACCGCAAAACACGCGACCATCGCCGAACTCGCGAACAAGTGAAGTTGCCGGGAGATCATTGGAGAATCACTTTCAGCGCCACGTCCTTTTCGATCGGCGGCAACGCGTATTTCAATGTCTGCGAAGTCGAACGCGCATTCACCGTCGAAATGACCTTGCCGCTACGCGTGTCCCACAGCTCAACCTTGTAGGCGCCATCCTTCTTCACCGGCACCGCGAGCTCTGCGCCGCGGATCGTCGGCGGTGTCTTGCCTTGGTGGCCGGCTTCATACCAGCTGTAAAACCGGTTCTGAACCCAAACGAGGGTCTTTCCTTCCGACTGCAAACAGAAACTGCGCAAGTCGGCGTGCGAAACCACTGGCGTCGCCATCTCCCAGTGCACTTTCGTGAGCGATTCGCCCGCGAGGTAGTTGCGCATCGCGGCACCGTGGCACATTTGATTTCTCTGGACGATGAACGCCCCGAGCCACTCGGTACCACCGACGGCGTTCTTCAGAAAGAGGCTGATCCACAGGTGATTGTGGAACGAGATTGCCTCCGGAAACTTCCAACGCTCGCCGGTGAGATAATAGAGCGCGCGTTTCGGCCCGTAGGCGTCTTCCGGCTTCGTCCACTCCACCATCCCTCCTTCCGGGTTGATCAGCGGGCAGTTGAACTGGCCATATTTCTGCATCAGCTCCAGACTCAACGTCACTGCGTCCACCTCGCGCTTGAAATACCAGTCGGGAATGATGATCGCGTCGCCCCCCTCCGCGATCGAGCGTGGGCCTTCGCACATGATGTGCGGATGCTCGTAAACGTCAATCGCCCGCACATAATTTTGCAGCCCCTTGATCCATGATCGCACCATCAGCGGCGAGAAACGTGACCCCGACTGACCTTCGTCACCGATGGCCCACACCAGTAACGCCGGGCTGTCGCTCATCCGCGCGACGAAATAGCGCAAATGATCGCGCTGCATCTCCAGCGCGCGCTCGTTGACGTAAAGCTCCTCGATGCTGCCGCACGGTCCACCCTGGGCCTTGGAGTAAGGCAGCGTATCCAAACCGTAGATCGTCGAGCGACAGAGATCGTCGTAACAAGTCACCCAGTAGATGCCGAGCGCTTCCAACGTGCGCAGCCGATGCTCGCACTTCCACGCAACGTGTTGGTCAATGTAGCCGCCCTTCGTGTAGAGCCGCCCGAAGTATTCAGCGAGGCAATAGTCATAGTTGGAGCCGCCTTCCGCCTTGCGGCGGTAGTAGTCGTCGAGCCGGCGCGTGGAAACATGGCGCGGATTGCCGCCGAAAATATAGTTCTCATCACGGAACCAGCCACTGGGTCCAATCCCGAAATACGATTCGCCGTTGTCGAACTCGAAAAAGCGCGAGTCGTTCTTGCTCACGCGCAGAAAACCCTTCAGCTTGGAATCGGCGACCTCGATCTTGTGGTCGGGTGTGCGGCGAACACCGGTCTTGTCCTGCGCCAGCACGTGGAGCTTGTGAATGCCGACTTCGCGCGGCCGGTAATACAACCGCCACGAGCTGCATCGCTTCGGCAGCAAGATCTCCTCCGTCTCGCCGATGGCGACCGACGTGAAGTCCTGCCAGAAAAACGCAGGCACCTTCTCGGTTTTTCCTGACGGGGTCTCCACGACCGCCTGCACGTTGATCTGTCGCGGGTCGAACGCGTTCTCGTAGCTCGCGGCCAGTTCGACCGGGATCGTCAACAACTCGAACCGCTCTGCGCGCGCGGGCAGCTTCTCGCAACGCACCGCCAGCGGACGCTCATCGCGAGTCGCGCAAACTTCGTCAAGTTGAACGCGATGAGGGCCGGCTGCCTTCGCCGCTCCTGCGGGAAACACCAGCACCAGTTCGTCGTCACGAAGGACGTAAGGCGGGACTTCCATCGCGCCCAATTCCGCCGGGGCAAACGCCGTTTGCTGGCCTCGCGCCAGCAACGCATCACCTAGATGCAGCACGACAGAGAACGGTCCCGCCGCGTCTCCCGTCAACGCGATGCCACCGCGCGCGGTCCGCTCAAAAGGAAGGGTGCGATACAGGAACACGTGTCCCAGAACACCGCCGCCGCGTGCTTGCGCCGAGTCGTTCACGCGCACCATCAACTGGTTCTCGCCGCCGAAGCGGACCTGTGGTGTGAGATCCACGTTGACCGGATCGGGAACGCGCGCGCCCCAGTGATACATGTGTCGCGCGAGATGCGTGCCGTTGAGGTAGAAGTCGGCTGCATCGTCCACCGCCGTGCAGAAGAAGCCCAGCCGATAACCCTTCAGTTCGGCGGGCGCCTGAAACTTCAGACGGAGCCACGTGATCTTGTCGTTGAGTTCCGGATGGCCGAGCGGCTCCCAGCGGCGTCCGATGCGGATGGATTTCCAACCGGTCGCTTGATTGACCGCCTCGCACTCGGTCTTCGCCCGCTCCGCGTCGCGCACCATGTCCGCGGCGCTGCGGCCGAATCCAACCTTCGTCGTCCACTGCGCATCCTTGGCGAGATATTCCCAATCTGTCTGTCGCAGATCCACCAGCAGCTTGTCGGCGCTAAACACAACACCGGACTCACTGCCTGATGCCATCTGCAACCCAATTGAGAGGGCCAAGAACGAAACACACAAAGCGAACGATTTGATATTCATGTTCTCATTTCCTCTCGCTGCCACTCTCCGGCAGCAACTGCTTC
>CAZGGF010000356.1:0-8762 GCA_964524715.1 uncultured Verrucomicrobiota bacterium
GACCCTTGTCGAACAACAGCGGACCATCGATGCCTTGCAGAAACAGCTGGCTGCCGCTGGTGAAAAGCAGAAACTCGCGGCGGAGGCCGCGGCGGCCCTGCCTCCTCCGCCAAGCGGGGAGGGCACACAGGCGACAGCCGCCGCAAAGGCGCTCGCGGTGCCCAGTGGTTCCCCATTCCGCATCGGCAGCGGGCGAGCCTACATGGACATCAGTGCCGATGTGTTGCTGGCGGCCGGTTGGTCATCAGAACCGAACTACAGTTCCACGGGTGGCAGCCACAGCCATGGCGACAGCACGTTGGAGCAGGGGCACCATGATCCGCAAGGTTCCGGGTTCACGCTACAAGGACTGGAGTTGGCGCTACAGGGCGCTGTGGACCCGTATGTCCGGGGCGATGTGTTCATCAGCATGAATGTTGACAACCATGGCGAGACGAGCACGGAAGTGGAAGAGGCCTTTCTGACGACGCTGCAAATGCCGTGGAACCTGCAGTTGAAGGGCGGTCAATTCTATACGGAGTTCGGTCGTCTGGGCACCAGCGAACCGCATCCGCACACATGGGACTTCGTGGACCAACCGGTGGTCTGGAGCCGGATGTTCGGACCGGATGGTCTGCGCAATCCAGGCGCTCGCGTATCGTGGCTCGCGCCGACACCGTTCTATCTGGAGTGGTTTGGCACCGTGCAGAACTCGAAGGGAGAATCGGCCTTCAGTTTCATGAATACTGAGGATGGAGAATATGCAGGGCGGACGTTGACGGATCGCGGCTACTCGAGCGCCAGGGATCTGCTCTATAGCACACGAGTTCAAACAAGCTTCAACCTCAATGATGAACACACCGTATCCATGGGCGGCTCGGCGGCGTTCGGTCCAAATGCGACGGGCGATAACGCGCGCACGAGCATCTATGGCACGGACTTCTACTGGAAATGGCGGCCGGTCAAGAACGACCATGGCTGGCCGTTCGTCAAATGGACAACCGAGGCACTTTGGCGCAATTACGACCTGGCGGAGCAGGAGCAGGAGGTTGCCGGCGGAGGCACGGTGATACTGCCTGCCGCTGTCATTCGCGACTGGGGATTCTACAACGAAGTGGCGTGGGGCTTCGCGCGGCCATGGGTGGCGGCATTCCGGTTGGACTACGCGAGCGGTTACGACAACGACGATCCCTTGTTGAGCGAGCGGTGGAGGTTATCCCCAAGTCTGACCTATCACTTCAGTGAGTTCGCCAAGATACGGCTCCAGTACAACGCGGACATGGCAAAGCATTTCAATGACGAAGTCGTTCACAGCATCTGGCTGCAGTTCGAGTTCCTGCTCGGCAGCCATGGAGCGCACAAGTTCTAGCGTGATGAACGAACACGAGACGAATGAAGCGAAAGATGACACATATGAAACGATTGTTTTCATCAATCCTTTTGGCTGCGCTGGCATTGGGTGCGGGCGCGAACAACCTTGCGGCTGCCGGCAAACTCAACGTGGTGGCCACGCTTGAAGACCTCGCGTCGATTGCGCGGTTTGTCGGTGGCGATGACGTGACTGTCATCGGTCTGTGCCATGGCGGACGTGACGCGCACTTCATGGACGCCAAGCCCAGCTATCTGGTCACGCTCAATCGAGCCGACGTGTTGATCGAGAATGGCGGCGAATTGGAGGCAAGCTGGCTGTCCGGTTTGGTGGATGGTGCGCGCAACCGCCGCATCCTGGGCGGAGCCCCGGGCCGCGTGGTGGCGATGGACGTGATCGAGCCATTGGAAGTGCCTGCGAAACTCGACCGGAGCGAGGGCGATGTGCATCCGCAAGGCAACCCGCACTTTACGCTCGACCCGTTCAATGCCCGTCCCGTCGCCGCGCGCATTTGTGCCGCTTTTTGCGCCGTCGCGCCGGAGAAGGCGGAACGGTTTCGCGCCAATCTCGCGGCGTTCGACGCGCGGCTCGACAAGTCGCTGACCCGATGGACTGCGATGATGGCACCGCTGAAAGGCTTGAAGATTGTGACGTTTCACCGGAACTTCAGCTATCTGGCGCGGCGATTTGGCTGGCAGGTCGTCGGCACACTGGAACCGAAACCCGGCGTGCCGCCATCTCCCGGACATCTCGCAAACCTGATTGTGACCATGAAGACCCAAGGGGCTAAACTGATTCTGGCCGAGCCGTATCGCGACCTGAAGGTGGCACAATTCGCTGCGGAAAAATCCGGTGCGACCCTCCTGGTCGTGCCGACGGGCGCCGGCGGCAATGCCGAAACCCCTGATTTCTTCGGCTATTTCGATTGGTTGTTGGGCCGGATTGCGAAATCATGTGCACAATGAGTGCTGGCAATGCCGGTGATGATAACGTGAAGGGACGAGCGCAGGACTTCGTTAGCAACACATGACTGCCATGACGCCTCTCATCGAACTCCGCGATTGTGCCTTCGGCTACGGCGGAGCCACCGTGGTCGAATGCGGCCATTTTACGCTGCGGCGCGGCGATTTCATGGCGGTGATTGGTCCCAACGGCGGAGGGAAGACAACACTGTTGCGCGGCCTTCTGGGAGTGCTGAAATCAACACGCGGCCAGATGCGGCGCGCCGAGGCGCTGACGTTTGGTTATGTGCCGCAGCGCGAGGAAATCGACCCGATATGGCCCGTCAGCGCGATGGAAGTGACCCTCATGGGCGCGTACCGTCGCGCGCGGTGGCGCATGGGGTTGCCATTGCCGCATGGCGAAAGAGAACGAGCCGTGGCGTGCCTTGCCCGTGTCGGGGCGGACGCCTTTCGGCGAAAGCTGTTCGCCGAGTTGTCAGGTGGACAGAAGCAGCGTGTTCTGATGGCGCGAGCACTGATGACGCAGCCGGATGTGTTGGTGCTCGATGAGCCGGCCAGCGGGTTCGATCTTGTCGCACAGCGCGATCTGTTGGAATTGCTCTGCCGGATGCACGACACCGATGGCCTGACGATCTTGATGGTCAGCCACCAGTTCGCCGGCCTGCAACCGTTGGTGAACAGTGTGAGTTGGGTTCACAACGGCCGGGTCCAAACAGGAGAGCCCGGGGAGATGCTGTCATCCGTCAAAATCCAGGAGGTGTTCTCGCGATGATCCAGACCCTCTGGGAGATATTGAGCCGGGATTTCCTGCTGCATAACAGCGTGATGGCGAGCTTGCTGGTCGGCTTTGTCTGTCCGTTGGTCGGGATGTTTTTCGTTTTGCGGCGGGCCGTGCTGCTGGGTGTAGCGCTGCCTCAGGTTTCCAGCGCAGGCGTAGCCATGGCGTTTTGGTTGCACGCGCTGGGCTTTCACGTGCTGGGCCATGATGAAACCGAGCGTGGCACCGCACTGGTCGGCTCGGCGGTGTTTACGATGTTAGCGCTGGCGGCACTCGCGCTCAGTGAGCAGCGCGGGCGCGGCCTCACAGAGGGTCGCACGGGCGCCACCTATGCGTTCGCGGCAGCGCTGGCAGTGTTGTTCACGGCCCGCAACCCGAGTGGCGAGTCGCACGTGACCAGTTTACTGAAAGGCGAGATCGTGGCGGTGGCAGACGCCGACCTTCGGTTGCTGGCACTCGTGTATATCGCCGTGGTGCTGCTGGTTGCAGGGTTTCGCCGGCAGCTGGTACTGGTGTCATTTGACCGCAGCATGGCAGAAACGCTGATGCGGCGGCCCTGGGGGTGGGATTTGCTGCTCTATGGCGTGTTCGGGCTGACGATCTCCATCGGCGTGATGATTGTCGGTCCACTGACACTGTTTGGATTTCTCGTCCTGCCGGTGCTCACAGTGCGTCCATGGGCGCGCGGCATGTTCAGCCTTGCCGTCTTTTCCGCCTTGCTGGGTGGTGTAGCGGCATGGTTTGGGTTTGCGATTGCCTACCGCGCGGATTTGCCCGTCGGGCCGACCGATGTGGCATTGAGTTTTGGATTGTTTGTCCTTTCATCGGCGGTGCGCGCAGTTGTGCGCCGATAGTGCAGCCATGGCATTTTTTGGAGTCGGCATCAGGCTTTGCCGGGCCGTCGCCGAAGGGCAGGGGAGCATCGGGTGACGGACACTGAGGCCGGCAATCCTCTTCCTACGATGGTGTCAGATTTTTCGCCAGTTGCTGAACCAGGGGAGATGTGCCAGATTAGTAATAAGTTCCGCGGAGTGTTATGGATTCGGGTTCCACACAAGCGAGGATCATTGATGAGATTCAGGGTGAACTGCGCACGGTTCCTCACCGGCGGCACACCCAACCACGATTGCCGGACGAGGCGAAGTGCACCGGCAAGCAAATCACGAGAAGTGACATGGTGGTCTGCACCGCGGAAGTTTCCTACGAATGCGAGTTTTCGGTGAGGCTCGGTCAGGGTCTGTTCTGCTACCACCCACGGCGGCTGGAAATCGCAGCACGTACGATTGCCCAGCCTCGTGCGCAAAAGCGTCCGCGACGCCCGTGATTTAGCGAGGGAACACGAGGCCGGATGAGTGGTCGCTTGATTTCGGTTTGCCGCGTGACTACAGTGCGCCCGCCGTTCAATCCTGCGTAAGGGCAAAAAACGACCGACTGCCAACGCGGGATACCGTTTTCATGGCTGCAAACTTGGACACACTTTTATGGCTCTGAACGTCGCTTTTTTCTGGCACATGCATCAGCCAGACTATGTGGACCCCGACCGCAAGGTGGCAATGCTGCCATGGGTGCGCCTGCACGCCGCCAAGGGGTACTACGACATGGTGCGGCTGGTTAAAGAGTTCCCGACGGTGCCGATCACGTTCAATATGACGCCGGTGCTGGTGAAGCAGATGCTGGAGTTGCAGCGCGGCGAAGTGCAGGACGCATGGCTGGAGCTGTCCCGGACGCCGGCCGACCGGTTGACCGCTCCGCAACAACAGGAAATGCTGAGGTACTTCTTCAGCTTGTCGCACCAGAACATGGTGCGCCCGTACTCCCGATATGACGAATTGCTGCGGATGCGCGGGACGGAAATGCGTCCCCAGGCGTTGGAGGAAGCGGCGCGGCATTTCCTCGTGGGAGATTGGCGAGACTTGCAGGTGTGGTTCAACCTCGCGTGGTGCGGCTACTTTGCCGTGCGTGACATGCCGGAACTGGCAGCCCTGCGCAAAAAAGGCCGCAATTTCACCGAGGCGGACAAAAAAGTCGTGCTGGATGCGCACCTCGAACTGGTGCGGCGCTCGCTGGCCGAATACCGCGAACTGAACATGGCCGGGCGCATCGAGGTGACGGCGAGCCCGTTTTACCATCCGATCATGCCGTTGGTGTACAACACCGACTTCACCCGGCGCTGCATGCCGGGCGTGCCGCTGCCGACGACATTCTCGTATGCCGAGGACGTGCGGGAACACCTGGAGCGCGCAGCACGGTTCCATGAGGAAGTGTTCGGCAAGAGGCCGACGGGATTGTGGCCGTCGGAGGGGTCGGTGTGCCCGGAATTGGTGCCGTTGGTGCGGTCGGCGGGCTTTGAGTGGATGGCAACGGACGAGGAAATCCTGTTCCGGTCGCTCCAGATGATGCGCGGCAACCACACCAATGTGCAGCATGAGGAGTTGTTCCGGTCCTACCGGCTGGTCCATGGCGACGCCAACATCGGGATGTGCTTCCGGGACCGCGGCTTGTCGGACTTCATCGGCTTCACGGCGGCGCGGCAACGTCCTGAAGACGCGGCCCGTTACCTGATCGACTCGCTCGGCACGATTTCCACCCAGGCGCGTGAACCTGATGCGCTGGCGCTGATCCTGCTGGACGGCGAGAACGCATGGGAGTCGTTTGCGGACGGCGGCGAGACCTTCCTGAGAAAGGTCTATGGCGCGCTGGCCAGCGACGGGCGGTTCAAGCCCGTGACGCTGACGAACTATTTCAGGCAATTTCCACCCAAGCGGGACCTGACGACCATCCATACGGGGTCGTGGATCTACGCAAATTTCGACATCTGGATCGGCGACCAGGAGGAAAATCGTGCCTGGGACCTTCTGCGGGAGGCGCGCTACCTGTATTCGCAGGTCCGGGATTCGCTGTCGCCGGAAGCCCGAAAAGCGGCTCTACAGTCGTTGCTGGCGGCCGAAGGAAGCGATTGGTTCTGGTGGTATGGGCCGGAGTTCCAAATCGAGGACAAGCCGTTGTTCGACGACCTGTTCCGGCGGCACGTGCGGTGCGCCTACCGAGCCATGGGTCGGCCATGGCCGGCAGCGGTGGATCACTCGTTGCTGACCGTCGGGCCGGTGTGTGCCTATGAGGCGCCACGAGAGCTGCTCAGCCCGGTCATAGATGGCCGCAGAACGTCGTATTACGAATGGCAAGGCGCCGGACGGTACCGTGGCGGGGTCGGCCAGCATGCCATGGCAAAATCGACCGATTTGGTTAAGGAGATGCTATTCGGGTTCGATAAGGAGAACTTCTACCTTGGGGTTCTCTGGGCTGGCAGCCAGGCGGTTGCAGGCGGTGACGCGGTGAGGTTGAAGTTCAAAGCCCCGCAGAACGCCGAATTGTGGCTGGGATGCCTTCGGGACAAGGTTAAGGGGTTCATCAAACAAGAGTTTAGGGGGGACTGGAAGGGAGATCGTACCAAGGACGGGAAAACGGTCCAGGCGGCGCGGGATCGGATGCTGGAGGTGGCAATTCCGCTGGAGCTTTTTGGTCCGGTGGTTGGACAGGCACTGGAATTCGTCGTCAGCGTGGAATGCAGCGGGCATGAGGAGGAAGTTCATCCGGCTGAGGGCGCGTTCAGTCTGCGGGTTCCAAATACCGATTTTGGCAGCGACAACTGGCTGGTGTAGTCGGGGCAGGGCAGATTCAATATCAGTTTTAAGGCTGAATCCTGCGTTCTCACCAATTTAAAGTATCATAATACATATTGTGCGACTTAATTATTAGCACGAGGAAAGCCGGCTATCCTCGTTGAATCACAGGAAACTCCCTGAGCCCTTAAAACCCCGACCGCTCTAATTCGTAAGCCCGAACCGTCGCGTGAACGGCCAATAAAGCAACATCGACCGTCCAACCAGATTCGCGTGCGGCACTCCGCCAAACCAACGGCTGTCCGCGCTGTTGGCGCTGTTGTCTCCCAAGGCGAAGTAATTGTCCTTCTTCACAGTGAACGTGCTTTCCGGATCCCTCAGATACATGGCGCTGTATGACGGGTTCGTGTAGCCATGGTAACCGTCCTTGAGGGTCATAACTCGGGCAAAGCCCGGTTCGGTCGCCAGGCTGCCGTTTACCAACAACTGCGGCTCCTTGATCTGCAATACGTCACCGCCGACCCCGGCCAGCCGTTTAATGTAGAATTCGCCCCGGGTCCCGACCAGCTCGCGGGTCTCAAAGACGAAAACCTCGCCCCGGTGCGGCCGCCGGAAGTTGTAACTGACCTTGTCCACGAAGATATGGTCGCCGCTATTGACCGTACAGCGCACGATGACGTCACCGCGCTTGAATTCTCTCCCTTCATGCAGGTTCAATTGCTGCTGCGCCTTCCCGAAAGGTTCCGGATCGATATCGATCTTGTAATCACGCCCGCCGATGGTCAACACGGTCTTTCTGAACTCCAGCGGCCCAAACCTCTGCGGGTATGAGTTGACATACTCAAGTCTCCCGTCTTTTTCGCAAATCGCCTCGACGTAACTCCGGCCAAATAACCCGATTTCGAGCATCCGCACAGGCCATATCGGGATTTTCTCCTCGGGCCGCATCGGCTCAATGTGAATGCCATACAACGTCGGTTGCATGGACCCGGTGGGTATCTTGAATGGCTGCAGGAAGAACGTCCGGATGCCGCCCCATGCGACAACCGCCGCGACCAGCCCGATTTCTATCGCCTCGCGCCATTGGGCGTGCTTGGGCGCCGGGAACAGCTTCGAACACGCATGGTCAAGCCGGTCCATCCCCTCCCCGATCTCTGCGATCGTGCCGCGCCGGACCGAGTCGAATTCATCAATGGCTTTTTTGGCCGCCGCGACCTTCTCCGACTCCATGATATCGCGATGGGTCGCCAACAGCCGTTTGACGTGCTTCGACACCTCGCGGGCGCGCTTCCGGGCACGGTGCTGGCGCCACCATTTGATCGCCGGGATATCGAATAGAGCCGTCATGACGATTTCAGAACAGTGATGAATGCCTCCTGTGGGATGTTCACCTTCCCCACCTGCTTCATCCGTTTTTTGCCTTCCTTCTGTTTCTCGAGCAGCTTGCGTTTGCGCGAGATGTCGCCGCCGTAGCACTTGGCGGTCACGTTCTTGCCAACGGACCCGATGGTTTCGCGGGCGACGATCTTGCCGCCGATGGCTGCCTGGATCGGCACGGCGAAAAGCTGCCTTGGAATGACTTCCTTCAATTTTTCCGCGAGCATCCGGCCGCGGCTTTCCGACTTGCTGCGGTGGACGACGCTCGAAAACGCGTCCATGATCTCGCCATTGATGAGCATGTCGAGCTTCACCAGCTCGCTCTCGCGATAACCGGCATACTCGTAGTCCATCGAGCCGTAGCCGCGCGTAATGGTCTTCAGCTTGTCCACGAAGTCCACGAGGATCTCGTTCAACGGCAGCGCACACGTCATCATCACGCGGCGGATGTCGAGCGTCTCTGTGTGCTTCACTTCGCCGCGTTTTTCCGCCACCAGCGCCATCACGTCGCCGATCATTTCATTGGGACAGATGATGAAGGAGCGGATGAACGGCTCCTCGGTCTTCTCCAGATAAGTCGGGTCCGGCCAGTTTGCCGGGTTGTCCACTTCCTTCACGGTTCCATCGGTCAACGTCACGCGATAGACCACGCTCGGGTACGTGGCGATGATGTCCAT
>CAZGGF010000357.1:0-1992 GCA_964524715.1 uncultured Verrucomicrobiota bacterium
AATCACTGCGGCGCAGCAGCGATCCGGGTGGCTTCCATGAGCCAGGACTCGGCGCGGGATTTGAGTTCGCGTCGCTGTCCATCGGTGATGCCGCGCGGGTCGAAGCGGTAGGCGTAGTGCAATGTCACGATCTCCTCCAGCGGAGGAATGCGCACGCCAGCCTGCCGCGCCGTTTCCAGACGCCGCAGCCATTCACCCAACGGTTCCCCCTCGCGGCGTGGAAGGCCCGCGTGCATGAGATGCTTCTCGATCAGGTAGAACTCCGAGTCGGCACCGGCGTAGTTCGGCTTTTGATCCCGTTGCTTCTGACGTTGCAGGCGAATGCGGCGTTTCGTCCGAAACAATCGCCACGAAAACCAGAGCACCAGGATCGGAACGAACCACAACAGCACGTTGATGAGAGCGGCGTGGTCACCGTAGTACCGCCAGAAGATGAAGCGGTATTGCAGCGACGAAATCCAGTCGCTAAGTGATTGAAAAGCCGAGGCTTGGGCGTTTTCCATGTCGCCCCAAGCGCCGGGTGTTGTGTCCAAATCCTTCCATTTCCCGTCCACATGGACAAGCACCCAAGCGTGCGCGTGACGGCGGCGCACCAGATGCTCGCGCGCATTACCGACCTTTGGCAGGACTGCATAGCCGGTCGCGTAGCGCGCCGGGATTCCCGCCTTTCGAAGCAGCAGGGTCGTGGCAGTGGCGAAGAACTCGCAATGTCCCGCACGATCATGCAACAGGAACCGGTTGAGCGCGGTAGCGCTGCCGGAAGCATCGGCAACCGCGCTTTTCAGATGAGTACGGTAAGTGAACTTCCCATTGAAGAAAGCCGCAAGGCGCCTCACAACTTCGTTCGGTGGCTGGCCCGCCAGACCAAGCTCTCCAACGACCTGCGCCAGGGCGGGAGCCTCCGCCGCAGGAATGGCAAGATCCCGCCCGTTCGGCGCCACGTCGAGGGTCGAGACACCGCAATATCTCACCGTGTAACGAACGAGTGGCAGGCCTTCGCGCACCCGCACGGACCCGCAACGGTTCGTTTCCACAACACCAGCAATCAGGCCTTCGAGGACACAAGGACCGATGGGCATTGGAAGAATGCCCGTGCCTCGCGACAAAGGTATTGAGATGGTCGCAGCCGCTGAAGGTTGTTGTTCGACCAATGGCCATGTCCCGGGTTCCGTTCCCGGTTGCACGGATACGAATTGCGTGCCGGCGGCGAGCCATGTGGCCCTCCTTCCCGACGTGTCGTAGAAATTGAAACTGGCCCTGCGAAGAAGCGCAGGAACGGGATTGTTGCCGTCCGTCTCGATGCGCAAGACGATTCGATTTGACAACTTGAGCTCGCCCATCGAACCAATCGCGGTTCGCGTCTGTGTGAACTCCTCGTCCGAACCCGCCACCAAACGGCTCGCTGCAGCCTGAACCCACGCCTGCAACTCCGTCAGCCCAACCTGTCCACCAGAACCCGCGACACTGACGATCACCAACATGACCACCCACATCCAGATTGGCGCGACCCGGCGACGAACCGTCCACAACAACCACGCCCCGAACACGACTACTGCAGCATAGAAGCGGGGATCGCGTGCGTTGACGGTGCTCGCGGCAGCAAAACAGATCACGAAATAGCCGTAAGGCACCAACCAACCAATCGGTTTCGCCGAACCGGCGTCACGACTCTTCCGATGCAGGAACAGCGAGAAAGTGCTGAATCGGATGCGATCTTCAGCGCTGTAGGCCGCGGCAGCGACGAACGGAAAGAAAACCAGCGGCAACCACGGCATGAACCTGAACGCCGCGTCGGTCATATCAGTCATGACAACATGGTAGACGAACACCCCAAAAAACAGCACGTAACACAAATCCCAGAAGCGGTTCATGTCCGTTTCGGAGAAATCCCAGCGCCACCGGATGAACCGCGGCAGTTCCAACATCACCGCGCCGACCACGCTCAACAACAACAACCCGAACTCCCATCCCCAGAACAGGACCGCCAGACCG
>CAZGGF010000358.1:0-8716 GCA_964524715.1 uncultured Verrucomicrobiota bacterium
AGCGGCTGAACACGCAACGCAAGAGCATCATCGTCATGGCCGGTGACCATGGCGTCACTGCGGAAGGCGTGAGCGCCTACCCGCAGGCCGTCACCGCGCAGATGGTTCTGAACTTCCTGCGCGGCGGCGCAGCGATCAACGTGCTGGCACGCCACGCCAGCGCGCGCATCATAGTCGTAGACATTTGCGTCAATGCGGAGTTCCCACCGGAAATCAAACCTGCGGACGCATCAGGCAACGTCGAGTTCCTGCGCCGTAAAGTGGCCCCAGGCACACGCAATTTCGCGCACGAAGCCGCAATGACAAACGACCAGGCTGTGGCGGCTTTGACCACCGGCATTGAGGTTGCCGAGGCGGAAATCGCGCGCGGCGCCGACTTGATCGCCACCGGCGACATGGGTATTGGCAACACCGCCGCCAGCAGCGCCATCGTCGCCACGATGATCGGTTCTCCCGTCAACAAAGTCACCGGCCGCGGCACAGGTGTGAATGACGCCGGACTGGCAAAAAAAATCCAAGTGATCAGCGATGCACTTAAATTGCACGGTCTGACCAAACCGCCAAGCGCAGGCAAGACGTCCGCCTTCCCGACGCTGGACGTGCTTGCCCGGGTCGGCGGGCTCGAAATCGCCGGTCTGGCCGGTGTCGTGCTCGGCGCGGCGGCGGCACGGCGTCCGGTGGTGCTTGACGGTTTTATCAGTGGGGCGGCCGCGTTGATTGCAGCGGGGCTGGCGCCGGATGTCACAAAGTTCTGTTTCGTCGCACATCGCTCGGTCGAAGCGGGTCATCGCGCCATGCTGAATGCGCTGGGCTTGAAACCGATTATGGATCTCGACTTGCGACTCGGTGAGGGTACAGGCGCAGCACTGGCGATGCACCTGATTGAAGCCGCAGCAAAACTCTACAACGAGATGGCGACTTTCGCCGAGGCGGGCGTCGAGGAGAAGCAACGATGAACTTCGAGACGATCTGGAAACGCTTCCTGCTGGCAGTGCAGTTTCTCACCGTCATCCGGGTGCGCGTGGCCGACCCGGTAACGGACGACGAACTGCGCGATTCGGCTTACTTCTTTCCGCTGGTCGGACTCGGGCTGGGTGTGGCACTGGCTGTGACGGGCAGTGTGCTGGGTCGCGTGCTGCCATGGCCCGTGGTGGCGGTGCTGCTCGTGGTGGAACTGGTGGTGCTTGCCGGCGGATTGCACCTCGACGGGCTGGCGGACATGTGCGACGGGTTCTACGCCGGTCGCAATCGCGAGGACACATTGCGGATCATGAAGGACCCGCACATTGGCTCCATGGGCGTCGTCGGGTTGATTTGCGTGCTCGGCTTGAAATGCGTCGCACTACTGAACGTCCCCTCACAACGCGGCTTGTGGGCGGTCGCAGCCGCACCCGTGGTTGCCCGCAGTGCCGTGGTGATCGCTTGTGCGATAGGGCGCTATGCGCGCGAGGAAGGCACTGGCAAAGTCTACATTGGCCAGCTCAACCGCGATCACACGTGGATTGGGCTGGCGATGGTGGTGTTTGGCTGCACGATGGTCGGGCAGTTCATTCCCGCCGTGCTGGCGTTCGTGCTGGTGGGAGTCTGGCTGGCATTCTTCACGTTCTACTGCAACCACCGTATCGGCGGCATGACTGGCGACACCGTGGGCGCGTTGAACGAAACGACGGAAATGATCGTGTGGATAGCGGCAAGCTGCCAGTAACTGGTCGCTGCTATATCTTTTCCACCGTATCTCCCGGCACCCAACCCTTTATGCCATCGGAGCGCTCAACTTCGAGCCAACCGGGAACGCCCTGCATCTGCGACGGTCGTTCGCTGACGATCCAGAGTTTCTGGCCCTCGTAGGCAGTGAAGTGCCGCATAGCGTCGTTCACCGGAGCGAAACGGACGACCACTTCCTTCGCCACTGTGATGCCCGCAGGTGGACCTTCCTCGACCGCGATTCCTGCGCCCAATCCCACACCAGCGAGCAGCGCACCGACACCGAACGCGATGGAAGCCGAACGAATTCTCCGCCTCCACTCAACGGACGGCGGCAACCAGACAAGCGCAATGGCACCGAGCAACGCCAGCCAGTAGCAGACGACTACCAGCCACGTCCACTCATCCGTTGTGAGACTGTCGCGCAAGTCCGCCAGCCACGCAGACCAACTGCCTGCGGCGGCAGCGTCGTAACCTTTTGTCTGCCTGACGACGAAGCCGAGATTGCCGCTGATATCGCGATCACGGGGATCAATCCGATGGGCGCGCTCGTAGTTGAGAATGGCGCGGCCGAGCCGGCCGGCTTTGAAGTGGGCGTTGCCCAGGTTGAAGTAAAGATTGGCGCTACGCATGCCGGCGGCGAACAACGATTCGTAGCGCGCGACAGCCTGGTCGAATTGTCCCTGATCGTAGAGTACGGCCGCCTCGCGGAACGCTGGTGGCACATCGGCGTGAGCGAGCGAGGTGAAGCCGCAAATCCAGAGCATCGCCCCTCCAACGAACGTCAGGCTCCAAGCCCCATGAAACCGCAGGGTTTTCACTGCTTGGAGCACGAAATCTCGAACTTGAAGTTTCATGAGTCTAGTCACAACACCAGTTTTTCCATCGCCGTGACAACTTCGCGCACGATCTTCACCAGCCGCTCTCGATCCACCTTGCCTTGCATATTGGGGGCAAATCGCGCCGCGTCACACGCAGCAAACACTTCTTTTAATGCCTGGCAGATTTCCGGCGGCAGGGCACGAGGACGGAGTTGCTCCTCGACGATATCACTGGTAATGCCCGACGACGGCAGGTTCAGCCGGTCACCGAGATAGTCTTGCACTGTCTTGAACAACGCTGCGTAGAACTCCGCCCCCTTGCCTGCCTGCAAGAGCCGCTCGGTCTGCGTGAGGCGGCGTTGGGCGTTGCTGAAGGCGCGGCGCGCGCGCGCGTAGCGAACATCGCTCCGAAGACGCTGCCGACGGCGTTGCGTAAACAGGGAAATCACCACAGCCAGCAATGGCACACCCTGAGTGGCCAGGAACCACGTTTGCCGGTAGAGCGCAGGCGCGGCCGGCGCGGTTGCGCCGAGGTCGGACTTGAGGTAGACGACGCCCACACCGAGTTTTTCCGGTGTCCGCGACGCCGCAGCGCCGGGAGTGACGCCAACGACCAGGGGTGTCGCGCCAGCAGGAGACTCCTGCACAGTAAGTTGGATCGGCCCGCGGCCAAGCGTCTGGTAACGTCCCGCCTCCGGGTCGAAGAAACTGAACGTCACCGGCGGGATTACGGTCGCCCGCACCGACAGCGGCACGATGACTTGCTCGAACACTTTCTCACCGGTGTAACCCATGTCGTCTGTTTGCTTGCTCTTCACCACGGGCTCATAGCTCTTGAAACCTTCAGGCGGCGTGAACTTCGGTGGCGCGAGCGTGGCGAGATTGCCCTGGCCGACGACGCGTATGGTGAGCGTCACCGGCTCGCCCGTGCGCAACGACGTGGGGTTGGCGGTCACGTCGAGCGCGTAGCGGCCAACCGCGCCCGTGAAGTCCGCTGGTTTGCCGGCGTCCGGCAGAGGCAGAACGCGCACCGGCGTTGGCGGCGAAGTTACGGTGATTCTCCGGGTTTCGCCCCCACCGCCAAAAAAGCTCTCGAAAAACGCATCGTTGAAGCCGGGCACCTGCGGACGACGGCCTGAGTTCACAAACACATCCAGCGCAGCCTGAGCGGGGCCGAGCGCCATTTGTCCCAGTTGAATCGGACAGGCGAGTGTGCGGAAGGTGTAGACGACGAACGACTTGCCATCCTTCACCTCCTGCGACTCCACCGGACGCGGCAGCTTGATTTCGCTGAATCCGGTTGCTGCGATCGAAGGCATCTGACTGCGGTAGCGGATGCCGTTGCGGATGAAGAGCTTCAAGTCCACCGGCACCATTTCGTTCAAGAAGAGGTTGGTCCGAGCCACGGAGAGCTTCATTTGGAAAAGGTCTTCCGTGTTAACACCCTGAACCTGCCCCTTGACGACTTTGATGACAATCGCCTGGCTGCCAAACTCCTGGTTGCCCACCTGCACTTTGAAAGCAGGAATCACCAAAACGCCTTCTCGCGTGGGAGTCAGCAGAAAAACATGCGTGATCGCGTCGTGACGCACGCCATTCTCGATACTCACTTGCGTTTGGGCACCGCCGTAAGTGACGTTGAATCCATCCAGTTGCGGCAGATTAGGCTGGCCCGTGCCCGCCATATCTTCACAGCGCAGCGAAAGCTGAATTTGCTCACCAACGGAGGCTTCCGTCCGATCCACCGACGCGGTGAAATTGACAGCATGAGAAGGGCTGGGAGAAAAAAGACAAACGGCGGAAGTCAAAAGACACAGGGCAAAAGACGAAAGACGAAATGTCCCTGTCTTCTGACTTCTTGCTCCTGACTGTTGATTGCTGACTCTTTTCATTTCACCAGGTTTTTTCCGGGTCGCGATCTCGTGCTTTACGTTCTGGTTGCCGTTCCTTCCATTGTTTCTCTTCATCACGGAGCGCGTCAAGCAACTGCTTGGCTTCCTCCTCGCTCATTTCCCGCTCCTTGTTCTCAGGCTGGCCGTCGTCGCCTGGCTTCTTGTCCTGTGGAGGTTGCTCGCCCGGCTTGGGCTGTTGTTGTTGCTGCTGGTCTTGTTTCTGCTGCTGATTCTGTTGCTGTTGTTGTTGTTGCTGCTGCTGTTGTTGTTGATCTTGTTTTTGCTGCTGACCGCCTTGCTGCTGTTGCTGCTGCTGGTTTTGCTTCTGTTGTTGTTTCTGCTGCTGTTGCTGCTGTTGTTGTTGCTGCTGCTGGAGCCTCTTCAAGCGCACGGTCACCAGCTTCTTGTTGAACGCCGAATCCTCATCTTTAGGGTCGAGCGCGAGCGCGCTGTCGTAACAGGTGATCGCCTGCTTGAACAGTTCTTCCGCGCGTTTGGGGTCGGTCATTTCCGTCGGGTCAGCCTGGCGGTAGCATGCGTTTCCGAGATTGTAGAACGCGCGCTGCTGCAACGCGGTGTCTTTCGTGACCAACGACTGCTGATAGGCCTTCGCCGCCGCGTCAAACTGACGTTGGCGATAAACCGTGTTGCCCTCGTTGTAAAGCTTCGGCGGCGGATCGGTGATGTCGGCGGCGGAGAGTGAAGAGTGAAGAGCGAAGAGCGAAGAGTAGAGGAGGAACGCAAGGAGGACAACCGAGGACTGTGAAGCAACCGGGGCTTGCGAGACAAAGCCCGGCGTTTCCTTGCGCCGCTCGCGCAGCAGCGCCTCCACTACAAGCAGCACCAACGCCAAGCCAAGAGGCCACTGAAAGCGCTCCTCAAAATGCTTCATCAGTTGGGTCTCAAAATCCTTCGGCGCCATTGGCTCGATGCCGTTGCGATAGATGGTGTCCAAGCCGAAGTTGCCCGCGGAAGCGTGGACATAGTAGCCTCTCGTGGCCAACGCGACCTCCTGAAGCGTGCCTTCGTCGAGCTTGGTCTGCACGACGCGGCCTTCGCGGTCCTTCAGAAACTCGCGCGACCCTCCCTCGGTCGGCATCGGGATCAATTCTCCGGACACTGTGCCGATACCGATGGTGAACACCTTGATGCCGAGGCTTGCGGCGCTCTTGGCGGCAGAAACCGCGTCACCCTCAGTCGCCTCACCGTCCGTGATGATGATCAACGCCCGATTGCGATCCGCACTGCGGCTGAACCCGCGTGTCGCTTCCTTGATCACTCCTCCAATGTCGGTGCCAGCAACCGGGATAACGTCGGGCGTCATGCCGTCGAGCATCAGTTGCACGGCGGCATGGTCGAGCGTCAACGGACAGGAAATGAACGTCGTACCCGCGAATGCGATCAAGCCGACACGGTCACCGACAGCCATCTTGAGCAGGTCGCGCACAGCAAATTTCGCCTGTTCCAACCGGCTGGGCCGCACATCCTGAGCGAGCATGCTTCGGGACACGTCCAGCGCAACGTAAATATCAATACCGCGCCTCCGGACCTCCTGCCACTGGTAGCCCCAGCGCGGCGACGCCAGCGCCAATACCAGCAAAACAATGGCTGTCGTGACCAACACCACACGCACGAAATCAAGCCGTTCGTTCAACGTCGGCGCGACCACCGGCAGCAAATGCGGCGCGGCAAACTGTTCCAGTGCCCGACGGCGCTGCCGCCGTACGAACCAGAAAAATGCCACCAAAACCGGCAGAAGCCAGAGGGCAGCTAATACAATCGGATTCCCAAACTTCATAACCCGTTCACCACGCCACTTGAGTTGCGTATCCCAAACTGTAAAACGTCCGGCATGTGATGATCGTCGTGTTTCACGGCAATTTCCTCAATCTGGTCTGTCCCAGTCCAACCTCGACCAGCAACAGCGCCAAGCCCGGCCAAGCGAACCACGGAAACAACTCGTTCATCTGCCGGTAGGATGGCGCTTCAATCTTGCGCTTTTCCAACTTGTCAATTGTCTCGTAAATCTGCTGAAGCTGCCGTGTATCGGCAGCACGGAAGTACTGGCCGTGGGTTTTTTCGGCAATGCGTTTGAGCAAAGCCTCGTCGAGATCCGCCTGCATCATCCGGTGGCCCAGCGTGCGGCCCGCAGCATCCATCACGGGCATGGGCGCGATGCCGCCGGCACCAACGCCGATGGTATACACTTTGATCCCGAGCGCCCGCGCCGCGTCGGCGGCCAGATCAGGCGCGAGCCTGCCGGCATTGTTGCAGCCGTCCGTGAGCAGCACGACAATCCGGCTCTTCGCTTTGATGTCACGCAACCGGTTGACGGAAGCACCAAGCGCAGAGCCGATAGCGGTGCCGTCCTCAATCAAACCAACGCGGACCCGTTCAAGACCCTCGATCAACCATTCATGATCGAGCGTCAGCGGACACACTGTATAAGGCCGGCCGCCAAACGCGATCATGGCAATGCGATCGTTCGAGCGCTTGCCGATAAAGTCGGCCACCACTTCCTTGACCACGGTCACGCGATTGCGGCGATGGCCGTCCTTCTCAAAATCCTCCGCCAGCATGCTGCCCGACACGTCGAGACAAAGAACGATATCAATGCCCTCCGTCACCGCTTTCTCCTCGGCAAGTGGCTTCTGCGGCCGTGCGAACGCAATGACCAGGCAGGCCAGCGCCACGCCGCGCAAAATGACCAGCCCCCACCGCAACCGCAACCACGGCGATGGCGAGAACTGCAGCAACGGATCGACCGAAGAAAACCGCAGCGACGCCGCCCAACGGCGTCTTTGTCGCCACCAGATCAGCGGCGGCACCAGCACCAGCAGGAGCAACAACCACGGGTTGGCAAAGGTGAAATTCATGGGTTCAAGAGGGCGGCGTGGCAGCGGGCGTCTGGCCGGCAGGTTCTGTGCCTGGCGCGCCAGCCCCGGAACCCAAAACAATCTCCTGCGGCACCGTTTCGTCCACGAAACGCTTCGCGGCCGCCAACGTATCCTCCATCTCCTTCGGTCCCGGCCGGAACCGGGCAAACTTCACGAGGTCGCATTGCGTCAGAAAATCCGCGAGCAGTTCCTTGTGCGTCGGCCGCAGACGCTGCGAACGCATCACATCCTGCAGGAATTCCTCCGTCGTCTGTTCGGCTGCGCGAAGGCGGAATTGACGTTCAATGTACTGCCGCCCCGCATCCGACACTGCCACGTAGTACGCGTCGACCTCGCCCGCCATCATCAAACGCCGCGCCGCCTCCAACCGCTCACGCGCTTCTTCGACTGCGTTCTGGCGGGGCACAAACACCTCCTTGACGTCCTGCCGCCGCTTGCGCAGCACCAGCCACACTGCGAGCACCACGCCCGCCACCGCAAGCACAAGCGCCGCCCATACCCACCATGGCGGCAGGATAAGCACATCCGGCTTGATGTCGCGAATATCGACGTTTTGGATGTTGTTGGTCATCGTCCAATGAAACGCAAACCAGACAGTAACGTCTTACGTTCCACGTTTCATGTTCTAAGCTCAGTGTCTCGCCTCTCGCATCCTGAAAAACTTGATCAGCGGCTTCAAATACGGTTCGTCCGTGCGCAGTTCAACCAGGTCCACCCCACAGTGGCGCAGCAGCTGCGCGCGTTCACGCTGGCGGCGAATGGCGGCTTCCCAGAACCTCTGGCGCGTAGGTTCGTGCGAAGTGTCCAGAAGCACACGGCTGCCGGTCTCATTGTCTTCTAGTTCCACAATGCCGACGCGCGGCATCTCGATCTCGCGCGGGTCGGTGATGGCTATGGCCACCATGTCATGCCGTTGGTTGGCCACGCGCAGCGTCTTCTGATAGTCGTCAGCGATAAAGTCCGACAACAGGAACGTCACCGTGTGATGCGACGTGATTTGGTCAAGAAACCGCAGCGCGGCCGGGATGTTCGTGCGGCGGCCCTTCGGCGTGAAATAGAGAATCTCGCGAATGACGCGCAGGACGTGCGTTTTGCCCTTCTTGGGCGGCACAAACAGCTCGACCGCGTCGCTGAACATGATCAGTCCAACCTTGTCGTTATTGCGGATGGCCGAAAACGCCAGCACCGCGGCCACCTCGGCTGCCAGTTCGTTCTTGAGCTGGTGGACGCTGCCGAAGACTTCGGAGCCGCTCACGTCCACCAGCAACATCACGGTCAATTCGCGCTCTTCGGCGAACTTTTTGATGAACGGATGGCCCATGCGCGCCGTAACGTTCCAATCAATTGTACGGATGTCGTCCCCGGGCTGGTATTCGCGAACCTCGCTGAACTCCATGCCGCG
>CAZGGF010000359.1:0-7291 GCA_964524715.1 uncultured Verrucomicrobiota bacterium
TTGTTGGTGCCACACGCATGGCTGATAAAACCCTGTTGATCGTTGACGGCCACAGTTATGCCTACCGGGCGTTCTTCGCCATTCCCAAGCTGACCAACGCACACGGTGAGCCAACGAATGCGATCTTCGGGTTTCTGAAGATGTTGCGCAGGATGGCCGACGATTTCCAGCCGAGCCACTGGGCTGTCGCTTGGGATGCCGGCGTGCCGGAGGAACGGTTGAAGATGCTGGAAACCTACAAGGCCCAGCGCCCGCCGATGCCCGACGACCTTCGCGTCCAGTTGCCTGCCATCCGCGAGGTGCTGGATGCCATGCACGTCGTGTCTTTGGAGCAGCCCGGCTGCGAGGCTGACGATGTCATTGCCACCGTTTGCCGGCAGGCGGGTGACGCGCGCGTGTTAATCGCCACCGCGGACAAGGATTTGATGCAGTTGGTCAATGATCGGGTTTGCGGGGTGCGCTTGCTGCCCAAGGGCAATGTGCTCATGGACTGCGACAAGGTGCGGGAACGATACGGCGTGCCACCCGGGCAGATGCTGGACCTTCTTTGTCTGACGGGTGACAGCTCCGACAACATTCCCGGCGTACCGGGCGTTGGTGAGAAGACGGCACTGCAACTGCTGGCGCAATTCGGCAGTGCGGAGGCGGTGCTGGCTCGCAGCGGCGAGATTGCCAACCCGAAACTGCGCGCGGCGGTCGAACAATGTGCTGAGCGGATACAGCAAAACCGAGTGTTAATGACTTTGAACGCGGGGCTGCCGCTGGCTGTCGAATGGGACCAGTTGCGCCGTGTCGAGCCGGACCTTGAGCGACTTGTGGCGTTATTTGATCGGTTTGGATTCAAGTCGCTGTTGGCAGAGGCGAAACGACAGGCGCAGCCGTCGCCCCAGGGACAATTGCCATTATGCTGACGCCACTTGACATCGGGAAACAGTGCGCTAGAGTTGTGCGCCCTTGAGAGATGGCCTTGGGCTACGGAGGCCACGGACGCCAGTGCGTTTGGTAGTGAAAATAATCCCCTTTTTGCGTGTCATCGAGCGATGCCACTCATTAGGTGGCAGATGAACAATTTGGTTCAAATGGGTCTGACAGGAGGCATTGCCTCCGGGAAGACGACCGCAGCGATGACCTTGGCGACGTTGGGCGCGCACGTGATAGACACGGACGCCCTGGCGCACCGGGCTGTGGATCCGGGCACGCCCGGGTTCGATGCGGTGGTGCGCGCTTTTGGTCGTGAGATTTTGACGGCTGGCGGAGAGATTGACCGCGAGCGGCTCGGTGACATTGTGTTTGCTGACGCGAGGCAACGGCAGCGGTTGAATGACATCATTCATCCGGAGGTTCGCGCGGCGTGGCAGGGCGAACTGATCGAGCTGAAGCGCGCGGGCTGGCGTGGTGTGGTGACGGTGGTCATCCCGTTGCTTTACGAAGTGGCTGCGCAGGACTGGTTCGACGTGGTGGTTGCGGTGGGATGCGCCGAAATCACACAGCGGCAACGGTTGCGCGAGCGCGGCCTCGACGAGGCGCAGGCCGGGGCGCGGATTCGCGCCCAGTTGCCGATGACGGTGAAGATGGAACGCGCGGATTTTGCGGTGTGGAACGAGAGTTCGTTGGCGGTGCTGGAACAGCAGGTAACCAGGGTGTGGAAACGATTGGAGTCCTGGGCGCCGGCGGATCACAACATTTCAGATTGAGAGGAAACCATTATGGCTAGAACATCGAAGAAGTCAGCGGCTGCCGCTGAAGCGCTCGCCTCCGAAGAGAGAGCGATCAGAAAGGCCGCCCCCGAAGTGCATGCAACCGTTTCGGCGGCTGCGGAAGACAGTGTTCGGAAGGTGATCGCCGAAGGCGGCAACATTTACCTTGCCGATCTGCAGAAGATCGCCGTGCCGCAACTCAACAAACTGGCACGCGAACTCAACATTGAGGGCGTCGGCGTCCTCAAGAAACACGAGGTCATCTTCAAGATCCTCGAGGCGACCGCCGTCAAGACCAACGTCGTCATGGTGGGCGAAGGCGTGCTTGAAATCCTGCCGGATGGTTTCGGTTTCCTGCGCTCGCCCAGCTACAACTACCTGCCCTGTCCCGAAGACATCTACGTCTCGCCCTCGCAGATCCGCCGGTTCGACCTCGCCAACGGCGACCTGATTTCCGGCCAGATCCGCCCGCCGAAGGACAAGGAGAAGTTCTTCGCGCTGTTGAAGCTCGAAGCCGTTTTTGGCGAAGATCCGGAGAAGGCCAAGGACAAGGTCCTCTTCGACAATCTCACGCCGCTGTTCCCGCGCCGGCGCATCCAGCTCGAACTCACCAGCAAACCCGACGAGATCGCCATGCGCGCGATGGACATGCTGGTGCCGATCGGCATGGGCCAGCGTGGCTTGATCGTTGCGCCACCGCGCACCGGCAAGACCATCCTGCTCCAGAAACTCGCCAACTCCATTGCTACCAACCATCCTGACATCTTCCTGATCGTCCTGCTCATTGACGAGCGCCCCGAGGAGGTCACCGACATGGAGCGCACCGTCAAGGGCGAGGTGGTCAGCTCCTGCTTCGATGAGCCACCGGAGCGCCATGCCCAGGTCGCCGAGATGGTCATTGAAAAGGCCAAGCGCCTCGTCGAACACAAGAGAGACGTGGTGATCCTGCTCGACTCCATCACGCGCCTGGCGCGGGCTTACAACACCCTCCAGCCGCACTCGGGCAAGATTCTCTCCGGCGGCGTGGACGCCAACGCGCTCCACAAGCCGAAGCGGTTTTTCGGCGCTGCGCGCAACATCGAGGAAGGTGGATCGCTGACGATCATCGCCACCGCGTTGATTGACACCGGCTCGCGCATGGATGAGGTCATCTTCGAGGAGTTCAAGGGCACGGGCAACATGGAGCTGTGCCTCGACCGCCACTTGGTGGACAAGCGTGTCTTCCCGGCCATCAACATCGAGAAGAGCGGCACGCGCAAAGAGGAACTGCTCTACCATCCGGACGAGATGAGCCGTATCTACATCTTGCGCCGCGCCCTCTCCGGTGTGCCGCCAGTGGAAGCGATGGAACTGGTTCTCGAACGTCTGAAGAAGACCAAGAGCAACGCCGAGTTCCTGCTGACGATGCACACCTGAGCCTGTTCGGCCGGGGCTTCTTTTATGGCTGGTTGCCGCCCATGGGCTGGCCGCCGGTGGACCGTGGACTTGCTCCGCCGGGGCTCATGATGATGACCCGCGCGCCTCGGGGCCATATCCTCAGCGCCTCGCGGTAGTGTTCCATTGCCTCGTCTCTGCGGCCTTTGCTCAGGAGATATGTGCCCAGGCTGGAGTGGGCGAAACAGTTTCTGCTGGTCACTGCAAGGGTGTGGGTGAACAGCGTGCCGCTGTCTGTCCAGAAGCCTAGTTGGTAATTAGTGCGCCAGGCGCACAGCGCCAGCAGTATTCCCGCCAGCGCGGCGGCCGCGTTTCTCCATGGACGGTGTTTTGCCACGGTCTCGCCTGCTGCCCATGCCACCATCAGGAAGATGCCGATCAACGAGACGTAGGTGTAGCGGTCAGCCATGGAATACGTCCCCATCCGCACCACGCCCAATACGGGCGCCAGTGTGCCGAGAAACCAGAACCAGCCCGTGATCAGATACGGCCGCTGCTTTGCCCGAAAGAGCACCCATCCAGTGATGACCACCAAAAACGCGCCGGCCAGAATCACCACGCCAATAGGCCAGTTCCACGTCGGCGGATACGGATACGGAATGGCAAGTTCCGCCGGCCAGAGCGTTTTCCACAGATAACGCGGGCAGGATACCAAGGCATTGTTGATGCGCTGGTCCATGGTTAGGAAACTCTCCGGCGCCTCTGAGAACGTCAGCACGCTGAGAACAGCAGCCAATACGAAGAACGGAACCTTCTCCTTCACCAATTCGCACCAGCGCTGGAATGTGTGCAAGGGCTTCCACCGTTCCATGGGCCAATAGTCCAGCAACAGCAGCACAAACGGCAGCGTTACCACGATGGGTTTGGTCATCAGGCCGCAGGCGAAAAACAGGAGTGTTATTGCGTAACAACCTCCCGCCCGGTTCTTTGCCCCTTGAGCCCTGAATCGCACATACCGGGCATAGGCGCAGAGCGTCAAAAGCCAGAACAGGGTGCTCAACGCGCCCTTTAACTCCGACACCCATGCCACCGTTTCAACGTGGAGCGGGTGCAATGCGAACAACGCGGCCACGCATGCGCTTCGCCACAGACGGCCAGTCATGAAGTGCAACAGAAGGAACAGGAGCACCGTGTTGGCGACGTGAAGCAACACATTGGTCAGATGATGTCCCCAAGGGTTGTTTCCATGGATCTGCCAGTTCAGGATATGGGCGATCCACGTCAACGGGATCCAGAAGTACTCGTCGTAAGTTGTGAAGGCCCATCGGATACTTGCTGCCGTCAGGCCCTGTTGCACGTGGCTGTTGTTGGTGACGAAATGAGGGTCATCGTAGTTGATAAAGCCGCATTCCGTGGCTCGCCAGCACACGGCAAGGGTTACAATGGCCAGCCATAATGCCATCCATCGCTTGCCGTACCGGTCGTTGATAAACACGGTTTCAGTTTGATCGGGATTATTCACAATCGCAACAAGCGACTATTTATGGCCGCTCTCCTGGCGTTTCTTGAGAGCCTGCGTGTCGAGCAGGTTGTTCCAGGCAGTGTCCATTTGGGGCCATATCTTTATGGCTTCGGTGAAATGGCGGATCGCTTCGTCCAAGCGGCCTTTCTTCTGGTAATAGCAGCCAAGGTCGTTTTGAGCGTAATAGTTGGGCCCCGTTACTGCAATGGTGTGGGTAAACAGCGTGCCGCTGTCTGTCCAGAACCCGATCTGATAGTGCGAACGCCACGCACACATGCCCAACACCGCCACCGCCAGGAAGACGGCCACGTTTCTCCATGGACCCCGTTTTGCCATGGCTTCGCCTCCTGCCCATGCCACCATCAGGAAAATGCCGATGAGCGAGATATAAGAGTAACGGTCAGCCATGGAATACAATCCCATCGACACCAGCCCAAGCGCCGGGATCAGGGTGCCAAGGAACCAAAACCAGCCCGTCGCCAGATAGGGTTGCTGCCGCATCCGACGGATGACCCAGCAGGTGATCACGACCAGAAACACGGCTGCCAGAACGACCAATCCGATGGGCCAGTTCCATGTTTGTGGGAATGGATAGGGCATGGCCAACGTTGCCGGCCACAGCGTCTTCCAGAGGTATCGCAGATAAGAGACCAGCGCGTTGCCGACACGCTGGCCCAGGGTCAAGATGCCTCCCGGCGCCGCATGACACACCATGGCGCTGCAGGCGGCGCTCAACAAGACGAACGGCATTTTCTCCCAGACCAGCCAGTTCCAGCGCCGCCACGTCCACACGCCCGGGGTGGTTTCTGGCGATGGATGTTCGGCTGGCACCACTGGCGGGTGTTTCCAACGTTCCAATGGCCAGTAATCCAGCAACAACAACACACACGGCAGCGTTACGGTGATCGGTTTGCTCATCAGGTCGCAAGCGAACCACACCAGCGCCATCGCGTAGCTGCCCGCCGCCTGTTTCCTCAGTCCTTGCGCGCGGAAACGCACATATTGGGTATAGCCATGAAGTGTCAGCAGCCAGAACAGCAGGCTTAACACGCCTTTTCGCTCTGAGACCCACGCCGCTGTTTCCACATGAAGCGGATGCAGCGCGAACAGCGCGGCCACGAACGCGCTTCGCCACACACTGCCGGTCATCCGGCCAAGCAGCAGGAACAGCAGCAGGGTGTTGGCGGTATGGAGCAGAACATTGGTCAGATGATGTCCCGCCGGATTGGCCCCATACATTTGCCAATCGAGCATATGGGAAAGCCATGTGATGGGTATCCGGAGGTTTGCGTAGAAGACCGTGAACGCCCAATGAATGCTCTCCGCAGTCAGGCCTTGTTGAACGTAGCGGTTCTTGGTGACGTAATCGGGGTCGTCGTAGTTGATGAAGCCGCACTCTGTCGCCCGCCAGAACACCGCAAGGGTCACCACGGCCAGCCACAGTGTTATCCAGACAACACTCCGCCGGTTCTTTGCAAACGCAGTTTCGTTGTCGTCGAAGCTCTTCACAGATCGCGCGAGCGATTATTTATGGCCAGTTTCCGCCTCCATTTCCAGCGCGATTGCTGGCGGACCATGGCTTGGCTGGCCCGGACACTGATGGTCAGGATGTGAAAGAAAGACGCGCGGTTGTCCGCCGCGGAGACTTCACTCTTTCCTCTGATCGCCGCCCTTCTTGAGGCGATCCCTGGCGACCCGGGCATTAAACAGATTATCCCGGGCAATGTCAAAGTACGGGCAGATTTTCACCGCCGCGCTGTAGTGCTCTATTGCCTCATCCAGACGGCCGTTTCTTTCCAGGTAGTGACCCAGGTTGGTGTGGGCCATGAAATTCCTCTCCGTCACTTGGAGCGCACGCGTGAACAATGTGCCGCTGTCACGCCAGAAACCCAGTTGCCGAATCGTGCACCAGGTGCAACCGCACAGCACCAACACCGCCAGCACACTGACCACTGTTTTCCAACGCCTTGATGTCGATGCCGCTTCGCCTGCGGCCCAGGCCATCGCTATAAATATCCCGATCAACGAGACATAGGTGTAACGGTCGGCAATGAAATAGAGTCCCGACATTCGCACCAGTCCGAGCGTCGGTACCAGTGTGCCGAGAAACCAGAACCAACCCATGGCTGGGTACGCCCGCCGCGGCGCTTGCCGGATGACCCACCAAGTCACTGTCGCCAGAAATGCGGTTGCCAGCAGTACCGCCCAGAACGGCCAGTGCCATGGATGCGGATATGGCACCGCGAGGTTCAGGGGCCAGAGCATCATGCCCAGATAATACGGGTAGGAAATCAACGCAGTGCTGATACGCAGGCCCGCCGGGAGCGCGCCATCCGGCGCCTCGCTATACATCACAGAGCTCAGAATCGCCGTCAGCGCGAAGAACGGGATCTTCTCCACCACCAATTCGCGCCAGCGTTGCCGCGTATGACGAGGTTTCCATCGCTCCAGTGGCCAGTAATCCAGCAGCAGCAATACAAACGGCAGTGTGACCACGATCGGTTTGGTCTGCAGCGCGCAGAGAAAGACCAGTAGTGTCAATGCGTAGCTGCCCCAAGCCTGTATTTTCAGCCCTTGTGCGCGGAGTCGCACATACCGGGCATAGGTCCAGAGTGTCAGCAGCCAGAAAAACGTGCTCAACACGCCCTTTCGCGCCGACACCCACACGGCTGTTTCCACATGAAGCGGATGCAGTGCG
>CAZGGF010000360.1:0-1613 GCA_964524715.1 uncultured Verrucomicrobiota bacterium
GTTCCTGACACGATGGGAGTTGATCACGATTGACACCCGCTTCGCATTGGGCGGCTGGCAGCCACCACTACCAGAAATAGTGATTGTCGGTGTTGATGAGGAGTCTTTTGTTGCGGACACTTTCTCCCCTGAGGAACTCAAGGCCAACCCCGACCTGCAACTGCTCAGCACGTGGCCATGGCCACGCAAGGCTCATAGTCTGGTTCTGCATAAACTCCTCAACGCTGGCGCGAAGGTGGTGGGCTTCGACCTCTTATTATCAACGCCAAGCAAATATGGTCCGGACGACGACAAGGCGTGGCGCGACGCCCTTGCCCGTGCTGCGGGCCGTGTCGTCATCGGAGCCAACCGCGCTGACGAACCCATTCAAGGCGGCACACGCGAGAAGTGGATGTTCCCAACCCCTGGAGTGATTCCAGAAGGCATGGACCAAACGAACCTGTGCGCGGCGGTCAACTTTGGCGCCGACATTGACGGGGTCGTGCGCCGTTTGACGCCACAATGGTGGGTAGACAGCGCCGGGCAATGGTTGCCAGCCATGTCAGCGCGTATCGCCAACATGGTTGATCCACGAACGGCATGGGCCTACGAACACTCCAGCTTCCCAATCAACTACTCGTGCCTGAAACCGGTGGACGGCGGAACCCCTCTGCGTCCATTTCCTCGATACCCCTATTATCAGCTTTTCTACGGGAAAGCGTGGAAACAGGCATTGCAGAATGGCGCTGTGTTCAAGGACAAGGTCGTGTTGGTCGGTCCAACACAGAATTTCCTGCACGACATGCATGCTACTCCAAATGAAAAAAGCACGCCTGGCGTCGAGATCCACGCCACCGCCATCAGCACGCTTATCCGGCATAACGAGCTTCGAGAACAACGCACCGTCGTCTTGATCTTGCTTATTCTAGTGTTTGCGAGCATCACCGTGTACTCGTTGTTGTACGTTCGGCATCCCTTGTTGAAACTTACGGTGCCGTTGGTCATCGCGGGGATTCACGCCATCGTCTGCTACATTGCGTTCACGCCCTTCTGCATGATCTTCCCCTTCGTTGCACCAGTCGTTGTCATGATCCCCATCGCCATTTCCGGCACTGCCTGGCAATTGCTCATGGAGCAACTGGAGAAGCGGCGTGCACGGGCGGCGCTGGAGCGGCAGGTGTCGAAGGAAGTCGCTGATGAGCTCATGAAGGAATACGGCGCGCTGCAAAAGATGCTCGCACCGCGAGAGCGGCATTTGGTGGTGTTTTTCTCCGACATCCGCAACTTCACCACACTCTTCGAGAAGGGCGACCCCATCCGTTTGATCACACAGTTGAACGAATACCTCACTGCCATGTCGGCCATCGTCGCCCAGCACGGCGGCACGTTGGACAAGTATATCGGTGACGCGATCATGGCGTTCTGGGGCGCGCCGACAAGCCGCGGAGCGGCCAACGACGCATTGCGCGCCGTCTTGGCCGCGCTGGAGATGCGTGAAAAGCTGGCTGCGCTGCAACCGCAGTGGAAGGCGAAGGGTTATCCGGAGATCAAGATCGGCGTCGGCATTCACGCGGGCACGGCGTTGGTCGGCGAGGTCGGCTCGGCCCAGCGCAGCGAATACACCGCCATCGGCG
>CAZGGF010000361.1:0-3468 GCA_964524715.1 uncultured Verrucomicrobiota bacterium
TCTGGAGATTGGCGACGACAACACGTTCCGCGAGAGCACGACCGTCCATACCGCGACGGGGGATGGCCTCAAGACCATCATCGGATCGCACTGTAATTTCCTGGCCTACAGCCATGTCGCGCACGATTGCACCGTCGGCGACCACGTGATTTTCTCGAACTGCGGCACCATCGGTGGCCACGTGACGGTGGAGGACTACGCGGTGGTTGGCGGTTTGGCTGCGGTGCATCAATTCTGCCGCATTGGCAAGATGGTGATTATCGGCGGCTGCTCGAAGGTGGTGCAGGACATCCCGCCCTTCATGATGGCTGACGGCAATCCTGCGGTTTGCCGCGCCGTCAACAAGATCGGCATGGAACGGCGCGGTGTCAGCAACGAGGTGCACGAGCAGATTCGCAAGGCGTTCAAGTATCTCTTCCGCTCCGACGACACGGTCCGCAACGCGCTGGAGAAAATCAAAGCCGAGCTGCCGCACTCGCCAGAGCTGGATCATCTGGTGGCGTTCGTCGAGAAGAGCGAACGCGGCATCAGCCGATAACCCGACACGAGGACGGTGCGCAGTGCCGCCCGGGCTTGTGTCACTTTGAATGGATTGCGGACCATACGGTGCGGCATTCCTTCCAATCATGAAAACACTGACTGTCTTGAGAGTGTGTCTGGCTGTGCTTGTGGTTCCGGCTCTTCACGCCGCGCAATTGCCGCAGGCCGATCGTCCGTTGGCCGACCGTTTCGCAAACCCTCCGGCGGCAGCGCGCATCATCCCGATGATCCACAGTCTGCCAATGACGCCCGCCGAGCAGGACGCGCAGTTGCAGACACTCATCCGCAAGGGCTTCGGAGGTTTCGTTATCAACGTTTCCTTCCGCGACTATTTGGAGAACGAGGGGCACTGGCGCGCATTTGTCCGTGGTGTCACAGAGGCCAAGCAGGCGGGCATGTCGATGTGGCTCTACGACGAACGCGGCTACCCATCGGGCGTGGCGGGCGGCATCACCATGCGCGGCCATCCAGAGTATGAGGCGCGCGGTCTGCTGATTGCGGACACGACAAGCGACGGCGGAGCGGTCGCGATCGATATGCCGCCAGGCAAATGCGTGTTGGCGGCGGCGTTCCCTGTTTGCGAAGGCCTCATCGCGATGGACAAGGCGGTGAATCTGTCGGTGCAGGTGAAGGATGGCCGGTTGCAGTGGCAGGCGCCGCCGGGCCGCTGGCATGTGATGGCAATGACCGAAAGCGCGCTTTATGAAGGCACGCATGCCGCGGTGAGCCTCGCGGACAAGCTGCCCTACATCAACATGCTGATGCCGGAGCCGACGGCGCGGTTTCTGGAGGTCACGCACGACCGGTATGCGGCACACCTCGGCAACGATCTCGGTCGCTGGTTTGTCTCCACGTTCACCGACGAACCATCACTGATGAGTTTGTTCATGCGGTCGATGCCCTATCGTGTGTTGCCGTGGGCGCCCAATCTGGCACCGGAGTTTCGCAAGCGCCGGGGTTATGCGCTGACGCCGATGTTGCCCGCGCTCGTGGCTGATGCGGGTGACAAAGGACGGCGCGCGCGCTACGACTTTTGGAACACGGTGGGCGAGCTTGTTGCGGAGAATTACTTCGGCCAGATACAGGAATGGTGCCACCGCCACAATATTGCCTCCGGCGGCCATCAATTGATGGAGGAGAGTCTGACCGGCCACGTGCCGCTCTACGGAGACCTCTTCCGTTGTGCGCGGCGGCTGGACGCGCCGAGCATCGATTGCCTGACGAGCCTGCCTGCGCAAGTGCCGTGGTTTATCGCGCGGTTGCTCAGCAGCGTTGCGGAGTTGGAAGGCCGGACGGTAACGATGTGCGAAACCTCCGACCACTCCCAACGTTACCGGCGCGCGGGCGATACGCGCCCTGTTCGCGTTGTCACCGACGACGAGATCCGCGGCACGTGCAACCGCCTCATCTTTGGCGGCATCAACACCATCACGAGCTACTATTCGTTCAAGAATCTCTCCGTCGAGCAGCTTCAACAGATCAATCTTCACGTGGGCCGCTGCTGCACCATGCTCACCGGCGGGCATCAGGTGGCCGACATTGCCGTGCTCTATCCAGTCGAAAGTGTCTGGCCGCGGTTCACACCGGCGACGCAAGGATCGAGGGGGTCGCCAGGCGCGGTACGCGTGGAGCATGCCGACCGGTTGGTGAGCGACAGGCGCTATGGCGCGAATCGTGACTGCACCTACGTGGACTCGCGTGCGCTCACCCCGGCGCAGCTCTAGAAAGGCACGCTGGTTCACGGCAAACTCCGTTGGCGGGTGGTGGTATTGCCATGTGCCGACACGTTGCCGATGGCTGCGTGGGAGCAACTGGCGCGTTTCCAGCGAACCGGTGGCGTGGTGGTTGCTGTCGGCGCGTTGCCGGCGAACAGCGCAACGGAGTTTCCGTCGGCGCGCGTGCGGAAACTGGCGCGGGAAATGTTCGGCGATGGAAGTGGCGCGCGCGTGATGGCCAGTGGCGCGGGCGGGGCGGGTGTGTTCCTGCCAGCGGGAACGGAAGCGTTGCTGCCGCTGGTGTTGAAAGGGATGTTGGAGCCGGATGTATTGGCGGGTGACGGGCGGGGGCCGATTCATGCGACGCATCGGCGGATTGACGGGCAGGAGGGTTACTTTCTGATCAACGACAGCGCTGATGTGTGGGAGGGGCCCGTGAGCGTGGCGGCGCGTGGCAAGGGAGAGCAATGGGACCCCGCCACCGGCAAAGTGACGCCTTTGACCGACGATGGAAAGATAAAGCTGCGGCTGGGACCTTACGGCGCCATGTTGCTGCGCTACACGGACGCAAGGCTGGCGCGCCGACTGCCGGTTGCGAGCGGCGGATTGCCCGGCCTGACACTTCGGTCGTTGCCGGAGGCAACGCCGACAATCGGGAAGGGCGAATTTGTTCAGGCGGAACTGACACGCGAATCGTCGAAATGGCGCGCGGCAGCGACTTTGACGAAGGGGCAGGTGGACACGCACTTGTTCATGTCGCTCAACTTCCCGAAGCCGGTGGATCTCAGTGACGGCGAAGTGCTGGCGCTGGACACGTGGGTGCCGAAAGGGCAGGAAACGCCGACAGAGCTGCTGGTGATTTTGCGCGACAAGAATGGCAGCGACTACGTCGCCCACGCGGGCCGTTCTTTGAGCCAGGAGGGACAATGCCGCTCGTTTGTGCTTCTGGGCCAGTTCCAGCCAGCCGGATGGAACAAGGATCACGGCAACCGTCTGAATCTCTCCGCAGTGGCAGCGATCCGGATTGGGTGGGGCGGCTATTATGGCAAGGCGGGAGAGAAGGTGGAGTTCACGACCGCGATGCCGCAGATCGGACGATTCGTCGGGCGGGAATCCCGCTAGCAGCCGCTGTGCATCGTTTCGCAGAAGTTGCGGCGTCCCGCCGTTTTGCGGTGGGTGCTCGTTGTCGGGTCTGGCATAGCCGGTGTCGCTG